>NZ_VOQT01000019.1:0-78694 GCF_008121555.1 Comamonas sp. Z1 | reverse complement strand
ATACTTACATTCGTTGGTACAACGAAAAACGTATCAAGGTATCTCTGGGACGTTTAAGCCCTGTGGAATACCGGAACAAACTTGGCCTAGCCGCATAAAACCAGTCCAAGTTTTTATCCGCACCTCCACCGGGGGCTAGTGGGTCACTTCTGGGTGGAAATCAACACCTGTCGACTTGCTGAATCTACGCTCTGCCTCGACGGTTATGCAGTACCGGATTGTGACAACGGGCCAACGTCTGTGGGCCAGAGATGAGCAGGCAGCGCTCTATGAAACCTTCATCCTTAGCCAAAAGACAGCATTGGACGAGGCGCGCGCAGGCTTGCTGCAAGACATTCAAAAAACAGGGACCGTTTATGGTTGATGACGTACTCATTAACAAAGCAGCAACGATTGAGCGTTGCGTCCTGCGGGCTAAAGAGGAGTACGAAAAATCTCCATCTACATTTGCAGCCGATCACACCCGTCAAGATGCAGCGATCTTGAACGTCCAGCGGGCGTGTGAAGCAGCCCTGGACATGGGGCAGCACCTGATCCGGCGCGAGCGCCTAGGCATTCCTCAAAGTTCGAGGGATGTATTCACTTTGCTGGCTCAGGCACGTTGGATTGAAACGGCATCACTCTCGTCTGATAGACGCTTCTTCAACCAGGCCCTACATGCCGCAAGGCCGTGAGTTTTTCATTTTCATATGCGGCCGCAAAAAACCTCTTTTTCCCCATTTAGACCTTGTCGCATTTGCCGATAGTGAACAGGACGCTGCGTGTTGTTGGAGATGCGGCGCCGCATACCGTTGGCGTGACGACGGAGCCCTATTTATCCACGAATCACATGAACAAGAGTTTTGGCTTCGGTATCGCCAAGCGCCTGTACCTCGTCAGCGGGCTGATCACGGCTGCTCTGATCGCACTGGCGCTCTACGCGCATTTCAGTCTCAACGACGCGGCCGCTCAGGCCGAACACACCAAGACCAACCGGGTGCCGCAGCTGCAGGCCATGGCCGAATTGGAGCTCAATGTGACCCAGGTGTCGCTGCAGATCCGGCACTCCATCCTGGCGCGCAATCCCCAGGAACTCAACGACACGCTGAATTACATCGGCGACAAGCGCAAGCACATGGACGAGGTGCTGGCGGCCTTCGAGAAGCGCCTGTTTTCTCCGGAAGGCAAGGCGCATTTCGTCAAGGTCTCGCCCGCCATGGCCGCGTTCTGGAAAGACGGCGAGGCCAACATCGCCCTGATCAAGGAGGGCAAGAAGGACGAGGCCTTCGCCTACCTGGTGGACAAGACCATCCCGACCCGCAACGTACTGCTGAAGCTGTTCGCCGAAGAGCGTGACATTCATCAGGCGGGTCTGGAAGCGGACATCGCCGGCATTGAAAAAAGCACCCAAACCACCGCGCTGATGCTGACAGCCGTGGCGGTGGTGATTGCTGTGGCCCTGATGGCCTTTTCCTGGTTCGTCGCACAGCTGCTGCGCCGCCGGGTGCAGGTGACCCAGCAGGTGGCAGAGCGGGTGCGCGATGGCGATCTCACGGTCGCGGTGGTCGACAACGCCCGCGACGAATTCTCCCCACTGCTGACCGCCATGGGCGAGATGCAGGCCTCGCTCACACGCGTGGTCAGCAACGTCCGGCAAGGGGCGGACAGCGTGGCCACGGCCAGTGTGCAGATCGCGCAAGGCAACAGCGACCTGTCTTCGCGCACCGAGCAGCAGGCCTCGGCGCTGGAGGAAACTTCCGCGTCCATGGAAGAAATGGGCTCGACCGCTCAGCAGAACGCCGACAACGCGCGCCAGGCCAGTCAGCTCGCGTCCAGCGCCAGCGGCGTGGCCATCCAGGGCGGTGAAGTGGTCAACCAGGTGGTGCAGACCATGAAGGAGATCAACGAGAGTAGCCGCAAGATCAGCGACATCATCGGCGTGATCGACGGCATCGCCTTCCAGACCAACATCCTGGCGCTCAACGCGGCGGTGGAGGCTGCGCGCGCGGGCGAACAGGGCCGTGGCTTTGCCGTGGTGGCTGGCGAGGTGCGCAGCCTGGCTCAGCGCAGCGCCGAAGCGGCCAAGGAAATCAAGGGCCTGATCAATGCCAGCGTCGAACGCGTGGAGCAGGGCACGGCCCTGGTGGACCAGGCCGGCAGCACCATGCAGGAGATCGTGCAGTCGATCCAGCGCGTGACCGACATCGTGGGCGAGATCAGCAGCGCCAGCCAGGAGCAGAACGCCGGTGTGAACCAGGTCAGCGAAGCGGTCAGCAACATGGACCAGACCACACAGCAGAACGCGGCCCTGGTGGAAGAAAGCGCGGCGGCGGCATCGAGCCTGCAGCAGCAGGCCCAGCAACTGGTGCAGGCGGTGTCGGTGTTCAAGCTGTCCAGCGCCACGTCTTCCATGTCCACCCTGTCTCCGAGCCCCGCGCCCGTGGTCAAGCCGGCCCCCGTCGTGCGCCCGCCCGTGGCGAGCCCCGCCCGAAAGCCTGCCGCCCGGCCGCAAGCCCCGAAGCCAGTCGCGGTGGCGTCAACAGCTGCCGCAAGCGACGGGGACAGCTGGGAAAGCTTCTGAACCGCCTCCGAGGACCCGACCATGGACATGCACTCTCCCTCCACCGCTGCCGGCGATGCCCGCCACGTCGCAGGCCAGCAAGGCGCCCATGCCGAATTCCTGACCTTCCGCCTGGGTGCGGAGGAATACGGGATCGACATCCTGCGGGTGCAGGAGATCCGCTCCTTGAACCGCCCCGGGTTTCAAGGAGGCCGATTGGTTTAAGTTGACACCTCTATCGAGGTGTTGCTGACGGCGAGTTGCCTCCAGTAGTTTGCCTCAGCTTCTGCCGGAGGGATGCCCCCATTCGGCGTGAGCAGTCGGGCGTGGTTGAACCAGTGCACCCACTGCAGGGTGGCCAGTTCCACGGATTCCCTGGTCTTCCAGGGTCCCAGGCGGTGAATCAGCTCGGCCTTGTACAGCCCGTTGATGGTCTCGGCCAGCGCGTTGTCGTAGCTGTCACCCCGGCTGCCCACCGAAGGCCGTATGCCTGCCTGGTCCAAGCGTTCGGTGTAGCGGATGCTGACGTATTGACTGCCCCTGTCGGAATGGTGCGTCAAGGCATGGGCTGCAGGCTGGCGCTCGTACAAGGCCTGCTCCAGTGCATCCAGCACGAAGTCAGTCTGCATGCTGCGGCTGACCCGCCAGCCCACGATGCGCCGGGCATACACGTCCAAAACAAAGGCCACATACAGCCAGCCCTGCCAGGTGGAGACATAGGTGAAGTCCGACACCCATAGCCCATTGGGTCGGCTGGCATGGAAGTGCCGGTTGATGTGATCCAGCGGGCACGGCGCTGATGTGTCAGGCGTGGTGGTACGCACCGCCCTGCCACGGCGTGCCCCTTGCAAGCCCATGGCACGCATCAGTCGCTCCACAGTACAACGTGCCACCGGGATACCCTCGCGGTTCATCTGCAACCAGACCTTGTCGGCTCCGTAGACCTGCCAGTTGGCGTGCCACACGCGCTGGATGTCGGCCTTCAAACCCTCGTCACGCTGGGCGCGTTGACTGCGCAGTTGCGGGTTGCGTTGCCGGGCTGCGTGGCGCCAGTAACACGATGGGGCCATATGCAGCACCCGGCAGATGGGCTCGACCCCGTAGTCGTCACGGTGGCGGTCGATGTAGTTCTTCAAGACTTCAATCGGCGGTCGAGCTCCGCCTGCGCAAAAAAAGCGCTCGCAGCCTTGAGGATGTCATTGGCTCGGCGCAGTTCCTTGTTCTCTCGCTCCAGTTGCTTGAGCCGCTCACGTTCATCCGTGGTCAATCCTGGGCGTTGGCCTGCATCTATTTCTTTGCGCTGCACCCATCCATGCAAGGTGCTGACAGAGCAGCCAATCTTGGGGGCTATCGATTCACATGCGCCCCACAGCGATGCGTAATCCGCTTGGCATTCCTGCACCAAACGTACGGCACGTTCACGTACCTCAGGGCTAAAACGAGCAGCTTTAGTGTTCATGACTCAATCCTCTCAGGAGTTGAGCCTCCACGGAAGCCGGTGTGATTCAGGCCAGCGTGGGATGGTCCTGGACAAACTGGCTGGTGTTGAAGACCTGGCCATCCTTGCTGCGCTTCCAGGTCACAGCGCCGCCGCAGGCAAATACCGCCTTGCTGGCCTCGCCCATGTGCATCTGCAGGTGCTGACGCAAACGGGCTTCGCGCTTGTTGGCAGCGTCCAGCTCCAGTCGGGCTTGCACTAACTCCTCAAAGCAGGCGCTCAGACCCTCGTCGTCACTGAAATCCACCTGATCGCCGCTATCGACGGGGTAGAGGTAACGCAAGGCCTTCTCGCTGCTCTCGGAGCCATCGCCAGGCGGCGCTGTGCCGCTTTGGACCATCTCCCAAAACTCTTGCTCCAAGGCAATCAAACGGGCAATCAGCGCCTCATCCCGTTCAATCCTAAAAATCCGCAGCTCCTGACCCCCGATCAGCACAGCCACATCGGCCGCCCGATGCCCCGTGACTGCCAGCTGGTGCATCACCTGCAATTGCACATACTCCGGCACGCCATCGCGCCACAGGCGAGCGCCATGGATGCCTGCAGTTTTGCATTCCAGGATCTGCACATCGCCAGCGCCGACCACCTCACGGTCCACATTCGCCAGCATCCAGGCATGCTCCGGGTGCTGCAAGACCGCATTCACACGGCGCACCTTGTTGCCAGTGCGCTTGGTGTAATGCGCCGCCACAATGGGCTCCAGCAACGTGCCCCAGAACATGGGGCTGGTGTCATCCAGAGGGTCGATGGCTGGCAAGAGATCGCCCTTGCCCGTCTTGAGCATCCACAGCTCCAGCTGCGACTGGTAAGGGTTCAGCCCCACGGCTGCGGCAGCATCGGAGCTGCCAATACCGGTGCGGCGCACCTCCAGCCAATCATCACGCGCCATGTCCTTGGTAGACACCAGGCGCAGTGCAGCCCCTTTGCGGGGCGAGCGGGCAGGGGAGACAGGCGCTGCTGCACCATGCCCCGAAGGGCTGACCAAGTGCAAAGACATACAAAACTCCTTGGCCCGCAAGGATGCGGGCATAAAAAAGCCGCCTTAGAAGGCGGCTTGTGGGGGTGACAAAAGAGACGCAAATAAAAGCGCAAACAAGGTGAGAGGAAGACGGTACAAGCTGTCCAAAGGCCGCCAACACGCATGCAGGCCAACACGCTCAGGCCACCAGTTGCAAGGCATGGTCCAAGGCCCGCTGCTTGATCACAGCCCCCTGGCCGAACCAGGCACTGTCCAGGCGGTTGTCCTGGCTGCGGGCTTGTTTCTCGTGGTCCACGAACTCTGTGACGGCGCACAGCAAGCCCCAGGCCGTGTCCTTGGCGGCATGCATCTCGGCCCCACGGCCATGGCCCTCATAGAGCATCTGCACCTTCTTGAGTGCCCGCTCATTGGTCAGGCCCACCGACAAATCGGTGTGGCTGTCCGCATTGCAGATCACCTTCAGGAAATAGTTCATCGCCTCATGGGTCTTGACCTTGCGCTCAGCCAGCGTCTTCATGCGGTACATGAAGCTATCCCACTGACCCACGGCCACGCCCAACTGGCGCTTGACCGCTTGGGCATCGAACGTTGTGCTGTGCGGCACTTTGACTGCGCCCACACCATCACGCAGCGCAATCGTCAGTGTGTTGTTGCACACCACCCGCACGGTCGTGGGCATCGCCACCGTGGCCAGCGTCCCATCGCAGGACGTCGCCAGCAGCAAATAGCCGTTGACCACATCCTTGCCCTTGAGAGCGGCAGATTTGCCTGTGCGGGCCAGTGCCCAGAACTTGCGACCGGCTTTGAGCACCCCGGCTGTCTCCAGCTCGTAGCCGGCCACTTCGGTCAGGTCCCGATAGAACTCCAGCACCTCTCGGGGCTGCACCACCTGGTAGCGACTGCCTACCACCGACAGAGGCGCTTGCGTATCGCTGCGATACAGCACCTTTTGCTCGGGGAACTCCTTGGGTTCGGCATACAGACCTGAAAGACCGGACTCCGCATCAGAGGCGAGATAACGCACCGGCGTTTCTTGAATGCGCCAATCCATGCCGGCAGCCTGGGCCCAGACATCGATGCTTTGCTTGGCGGGCAGTGCGTGGCCCAGTTCATGCCAAGGGGTTTGACCAGCGTAGGCCATGGTTTCAACGAGATGTGCCATGAGAAATCCTTTAAAAACAAATGCGTCTTATTCAATAAGCGGTGTAAAAAAACACCACCCAATAGAGAGAGGTCACAGGTAGATAAAGCTGCGCTTGCAACTCCTGCAAAAGCGGTTGCCCAGCAGCATGCGATCGAGCTGCGCGCCCGCTTTGGTGCCGATTTCGCAGCCCAGGGCACTGGCGCTCATTGCGGTCAGGACCGCGCTGGCAATGCCTGTGAGTGCAATACCTGGCAAGGCAATGCTGCCGCTTTGCAGCACTTGCAAGGCTTTGAGCGAGGCTTTGAAGGCGCCGGCAGCGCCCACAGCGATGCCGATGGCACCAAAGATTTTGAGGCCCGTGGCCCGAGGGACCACGTCGCGGCTTTGGCAGTAGGGGCAGAAAGGGGGGAAGTCCATCAATAGCTCCAGACGAGGGTGTAGATGCAAAAAAGCCCGAGCGGTGGCTCAGGCCAGCATGGCTGGTAACAGGCCTAGTAGGTAGGCCAAGCTAGTGATATGTGGCTGAAAAAAAATAGAGTTCAGCTGCTGCGGGTATCTCAGTACTGTCCGAAGCAGTCCGATCTGGTTCGGTTCAATCAGAAATCTAATGGTAGATTGGATGGTAGATATATCGAGATTGAAAACAAAAAAGCCCCTGAAAACAGGGGCTTATGAGTATTCTTGGCGGAGGCTGTGGCAGTCGAACTGATGTTTCATTTCGCATCATAAAATATCAAAATTCAAAGTTTTCTCGATAAAAAACAATGGGTTATGATTTTGTTTGTCTCAGGTTGACTCATTGTGCATCGCACAATATTCTGTTTTTTCCGTATACGATTCCGTATAACGAGAGCAAAATGGGCCTCCAGTTTCCGTCGAACTTAAACGTATGGTGAAAGCGAATAAATTGACGCAGTTGCAAGCCAGCCGAATCAAGGAAGCTGGCATGCATGGCGATGGTGCCGGGCTGTGGCTGAAGGTCACGGAAGGTGGCTCTAAATCCTGGATCTTGCGCTACACGATGGCGGGGCGAGAGCGTTGGACGGGGCTTGGGCCATACCCCGATGTTTCACTTGCAGAAGCACGTGACAAAGCCATGGCATGGCGCAAGCAGGTGCGTGAGGGCGTTGACCCGATGAAGGTCAAGCAAGATGCCTTGGCTACTGCGCGCGCGGAGCAAGCTAAAAGGGTCACGTTCGCCTGGTGTGCAGCGCAGTACATCGAGTCGCATCGTGCTGGTTGGAAAAATGCCAAGCATGCAGAGCAGTGGGTCAGTACGTTGGCCATGTATGCCGAGCCTGTGATAGGTAAGATGGATGTGGCCCTGGTGGAGACCGAGCATGTGATGCGCGTGCTTGAGCCTATTTGGAACAGCAAGCCGGAAACGGCTTCTCGTTTGCGGGGGCGCATTGAATCCATCCTTGGCTGGGCCAGTGCCCGCCGCCTGCGTAGTGGCGACAACCCCGCGCGTTGGAAAGGGCACCTTGACTCTCTGTTTCCTGCTCGCACCAAGGTCTCTCGGACGCGCCACTTTGCGGCACTTCCGTGGAAGGACATGCAGTCGTTCATGACTTCGCTGGAGGCGCAGGCTGGGGTGGGAGCATTGGCGTTGCGCTTCACCATCCTGACAGCCGCTCGCTCCGGTGAGGTGCGCGGCATGGTATGGGACGAAGTGGACTTGTCAGCCCGTCTGTGGGTTGTCCCCGCTGAACGCATGAAGGCGGGGCGCGAACACCGGATTCCATTGTCAGATGCTGCCGTGGCCTTGTTGCGTCAGCAGGAGCAAGCACTCCTGGCTGGCACGAATGTCGTTTTCCCCAGCGTGCGGGACCATAAGCCTCTTTCGGATATGACGCTCACGGCAGTGCTTCGCCGAATGCAGCGCAATGATTTGACGGTGCACGGCTTTCGCTCGACCTTCCGCGACTGGGCTGCCGAAGCGACGGATTACCCTCAGGAAATGGCCGAGATGGCGCTGGCACACGTGGTCAGCAATAAGGTGGAGGCTGCTTACCGGCGAGGTGACATGTTGGAGAAGCGTCGTGAGATGATGCAGAAATGGGCCGAGTTCATTCTTTAGCGCTAAGGCTTTGGAAGTGATCGCCAGCCTTTTCTTCCCTCTTGCGCATTGCGCATAATTGAGTAGAGCAAGGAGCTTCCCATGCGACCATCACAAGCACTTGAAATTAGGCGTAGCGATATACGCGCAGCAGTGGGCCGTTATCGCACTGAAAACCCGCGTGTATTTGGCTCCGTCGTGCATGGAACCGATCAAGAAGGCAGCGACTTGGATTTGATCGTTGATGCTCTTCCGGGTGCCACTCTCTTTGATCTGGGGGGCTTGCAGGATGAATTGGAGAGCATCCTTGGTATTCAGGTCGATTTGCTGACCCCCTACGATTTACCCGCCAAATTCCGCGATCAAGTCCTTTTGGAGGCCCGGCCTGTATGAATATGAACAGGTTGCCTGATTACATTGATCATATGCAGCAGGCGGCTGCAGATGCATGTGGATTTGTTGTGGGCATGACCCGAGACGAATTTGAGGCAGACAAGAGGACGCAGCAAGCGGTCATCATGAGCCTCATCATTCTTGGCGAAGCAGCCACCAAGGTCATGGATGGTTATGGTGATTTTGCAGCAGCGAATCCTAATGTTCCTTGGAGAGCTATGCGCGGGATGCGCAATCGCATCGCCCATGGATATTTCGATATCAATCTAGATGTGGTCTGGGATACCGTACAAACAGCGTTGCCTGAATTAAAGAAACAACTAATCGCAGTTGGAAAAAATCCTGATTTATGATTTTTTATGTGAGTTGAAGATAATTTTCAGTACTACTCTTCAGAAAAAAGGGGCACAAAATGTGTCCCTTTTTTGTTTGTAAGTTATTTAAATTTTCAGTCTGAAGGCTAAGTTTGTCGGCTGAAAATTCTTGTAAATTGTAATCGCTACAGCTGGAGAAAAGAGGTGTATTTTTGAGAATATAGCCATGAAATGATTGACTTGAGTGATTGTGAAATTAAATCTCATGTATTGGTTTTAATTGTGTTAAGTGTTTTGTTTTTCTGAGTTTGATGATTTGAATCTGAGCAGAAGATAGATTTAATTTCTTTCGAGTCAAGTTAACGAACTTAGGGGAGGCTTGACAGTATGAGCTGAAAGCGATATCTAAAGAATATTTTTCAACTAATATATTGTATAGATCTTCTCTTTTTCCATGAAATAAATGTTTTACTTTCCCGTCTCCATGATATGGGAGAAGATTTTTTATTTGTATATTCAAGGCGGCCTTTTTCATCATTTCTTTTAGTTTCATGAAAGCTGGCTTTCCAATATTGCAATATGGGTCTTTTGTCTTTTTTGTCTTTTTTGCCTTTTTTGCGACTATTCCTTTGATCTCCTCAAGGTGCCACTCGGAAGTTTTTAAAATTTGAGGAATCTTCTTATAACCTGTCTGTACTAAGAAGAGATCAAAAGGGATGGTTTCCGATTTGCCTTTGCTTATTCTTGGTGAATAAATCAATTGTAGGTTTTTACCCTCATTATTGCGCCACTTTGAGTAATCCTCTACAACACTATCAATATTGATTTGGTATTGGTTGTGAAGACTCAGTGCGATTCTCATCCAAAAAATAATCGGCAAACTCATTTCTAATGAAATGTGCGCTATGGTATTGGATAGAAATCCTACGATTCTTTCAGTCGCTTCTGCTAGACAAGTATCGACTTCGTCAGGTGGCTGGTTAAAATTTTCAGTAACTCTATTTTTTTTAATCTCATGAAGAATATGCTTTATAAGCTGATCGTCATGGATGGGTATTTCAGTTTTAATGACGATTAATCGAATGAATTCTTCAAGTGACCAGTGATGAATATCATGCTGAAAGATTTTTGTCATGGTTTTATTAGATGAATATTTTTATCTTGTTGAGCAATGAAGATCGGTACCTAACACTGTACCTAACAGATAGCCTAACACATACCTAACTATCGTACCTCACACCTAACAGTTCAACAAAGCAAGCATCTGCCACGTCTGCAAATTTTCTAAATCTGTAAAGCCTGGTAGCTGGGCGACTGCATCCTGCATGTCGTCCGTAGCACTAGGAGCTTTGCTATGGCATATCGCCAAAAAACTATCCTTGCTACAGGCGCTGACTGCGCAGCTGCCTCAACCAAGATTGCCCGTCCACGCCTTGATCCTTTGCAGGACTTCGATCAGCTTCCCAACGTGGCGCATGTTCGCGTAGATGTAGTGCAAGCGTTGTTTGCGTGCTCACGCGCAACCGTGTGGCGCCACGTGAAATCCGGTCATATACCGGCTCCTGTGAAGATCTCAACGCGCATAACCGGCTGGCAAGTGGGCGCGTTGCGCAAGCATCTGATGGCGATGAATTGAGAGGGAGTGATGAAAGTGCTATTCGGATGCGCTTTCATCGTATGTGACGTGAATGTGTAACTTCAAAAGTTACGTCTCTCTTAAATTGAATGAACTAACGCTGTAAATCACTTTGTAGCTAGGCAAAAAGTTGATTTTTGACGTGTAGTGGGACTAACAACCACTGAATGCTTTCCTAGTAATAGTCATTACATCACTACTGCCTAGCCAAGCAACAACTACTCAACAAGCCTTGCACAAGCTTGATCGTCATGTAGTCAAGGCTTACGTAATAAGCACTAATTTTAGAAAGTATTAGAAATGACAGATACCACAATTGTTCGCATAGGTGTGCCCAAGAACATTCAAGGCCAGGATCTTCCATATAAGAAGAAAGAGGATACTGAGCCAACTGGTGAAATTAAATCGCGTAGTGCTACTAGCTGTGTACCTGCGCCATTTAATTTTAAATGTGGGACGGCTAAATACTGGATAACTCCACTTTGCAAATATATAGATGGAAAGCTAATTGTTATTGCTTATGAGCTGAGTGTCAGTATTCCTGGTGCTGTTTGTGGGCTTAATGCGCTTTTGCAAAACAATGTGCATGCCACATCATTATTGGCTTTGTACTTTTTTCAATACTGGTTAATGGATTGCGGAGTACCTACAGAAACAGTGAAGAAGTTTTCTCTGAAAAACTGTGAGTTGCAAGAGCTTCACTTGACTTACCTCGCCTACAGTGAAAGTAAGCATAAGGCAAACAGCCGTATTGTTGATATTTCTCAGCGTGGTTTAACATTGTTCTCAGGAGATGTGATTAAAAAGAACAAGCGTAAGCCAGCTGTTGATTTTCGTAACTCGGATTGGAATTGCTACGTGACAATCAGTAAAAGTAGCAATTTTGATATTGCAGCTTATGTGAAGTCATGGGTTACACCAAAGTCGTTTTGTGGCTTACCAACCGCTGTTGCAGAGGACCTCTTTAAAATCAGCAAAAACTACGTGCGCTTTGAAGTGAAGCTGAAGAAGCCTTGGTTCAAAGAAACAGTCACTGTTGTTGATGTAGATGGTAGGACGGTTAAAAAGAAGCAGCCTTCCAAGTGGGCTTCGCCTTTGAGCTGGAAAGGTAAAGCTGGCCTGGAAATGTATGAGAAAGTCTTTGAAGAAGCTCGTGACTTTTTGCGATTGAACGAGAAGCTCAATAAGCGTCGACACCGCCCGGATTTCATGAAGACCCTGAGTGATGAGTACCGCTCAATTCTTGAGAAGCATTACGCGGGTACGCTTTTTGATAAATTGCCCTTCAAAAGCACGGACAAAAAGCAGCGTAGCAAGGTAAAACGTGTCATTCAAAAGTTGTGTGGTGTTGATTTGCACATCCCTTGGGAGGAGCAAAAGGAACTGGTGCAGTTGGCGTGGTTGGTGTACCCAGGCATGTTCAAGCTTGATGCTGTCCCAGAGGCGTTGAAAGACTACGCTTTTGCTGGTTCAACGATCAAAAAGAAGCTGGAAGAGATGAAAGAGAAGCTGCGTGCTTTGGCCAAGCGCAATGATTCGCATAGTCATACATCGAATTTGAATCGCGCCCCTGTACGTTATGCGTCAGATATGACGGATGCTGAGCTTGCGAGTGACTTGATGGAGAATATTTGATAGACACTGAAAGGGGCGTTATGCCCCTTTTTTGTTTTTTGACTGTTGAGACGTGGGGTTACAAGTAGACCTCTGCAGGGCACTGACTTCAAGTTTGGTGTGCCTTGACCTTTATTTTTATTGCGTCAAAAGATTGACGCAATGTATAGTATTGCGTCATAATTCGCGTCATGAATAGCGTCAAACCACAGCAAGAACTCGACTTGTTGGCCAACGTCATTGAGCGTCACCCAGAAGGGGTGAGCGCTGAAGAAGTGTTGCAGGAATCAGGGCTGGTATTGCAGCGCCGTAGCCTTCAGCGCAGATTGGCTGTATTGGTTGAGCAGAGGCGCATTCGGGTGCAGGGGCAAGCTCGTGCCGTGCGCTACTTTCCAGGTCTGCAAGATGAAGACCCAAGTGGCGTGGGCTCATCAAGCGCAGAGACTGGGACAGAGCCATATGTTCCCGTCAGCCCTGAAGGCGAAGCCATCAAGGCGTACGTGCGTCAGCCTCGGCATCTGCGCAAGCCTGTGGTCTATCGCACAGAATTTTTGGAACAGTACCACCCCAACCACACGGCGTATTTGCCCTTGAAACTGCGTGAACAGCTACATGCTTTAGGGCGTTCACCAGCCGAGCAAACACCTGCAGGTACGTTTGCCAGGGACATTCTTAACCGCTTGCTGATTGACCTTTCTTGGGCATCTTCGCAGTTGGAAGGCAACACCTATAGCCGCTTGGATACAGAACGGCTGATTGAGTTTGGCCAGGTAGCTGAGGGCAAGGATGCGTTTGAGACGCAGATGATCCTGAACCACAAGCAGGCCATCGAATTTCTGGTGCATTCGCCTGAGCAGGCGGTGGTCTCGCAAGATACCATCGTGGCGTTGCATGCTTTGCTCTCCGATGGCTTGATGCCTGACCCAGCCATGTGTGGCCGCATTCGCAGTCGTGCCGTAGAAATTGGCGGCAGTGTCTACCTACCTGTGGCTTTGCCTCAACGCTTAGAAGAACTGTTCGGCATCGTGTTGGGCATGGCCGCAGAGATTGAAGATCCGTTTGAGCAAGCGTTCTTCTTGATGGTGCACCTGCCTTACTTGCAGCCCTTTGAGGATGTGAACAAGCGTGTGTCGCGCCTGGCTGCCAACATTCCCTTCATACGCCATAACCTATGCCCACTGTCATTCATCGACGTGCCTCCGCAAGCCTATGTGGACGCCATGATCGGTGTGTACGAACTCAACCAGGTGGACCTGCTGCGGGATGTTTTTGTGTGGGCCTATGAACGCTCATGCCAGCAGTACGTGGCTGTGCAGCAAAGTCTAGTGCCGCCTGACATCTTGCGGTTGCGCTACCGGCAAGTGCTAGGCGAGGTGATTGCCGCTGTTGTTCGCAGCGGCTTGCCCGTGAATGAGGCGAGCGTTTACGCCATGCTGCCTGGAAGTGTGCAGCCTGAAGACCGCGAGCACTTCACACAACTCGTACTCAAGGAACTAGCTGGCTTGCATGCCAGGAATGCTGTGCGGTTTGGGCTGCGGCCGCTTGAACTGGTCGGATGGAAAAAGTAGTCGGACCGGATCCCACCCATAATGTTCGCCTCTATCGATTAGGCGACCAGAGCTTAGGTTGGGGCATGGTGGATTCAAGGGGCTAGCTCAATGGCTTGATCGTATTAGACCTGCAACGTGGGAGGCCCCTGCGACCTTCTGGGCGCATAAGGGGTGATCAGAGCGACCAAGTCCTTCTAGGGATCCTCTGCACAAAGCCATTCCGAGCGTGATAGCCGCTGCATCAGCGTGGACTGTCACTTCTTGTCGACTATCTTCTCCCCAATATGCCCGCGCTCCGCGGGCATATTGCCTCTTTAAGCTGCAATCACTGACTTGGATTGGTTGGTTACCTGCAACTGGACACGGGCCATCCACAGGTTCGCCAGAGCAAACAAGGTATGCAACTGCTGGGTGTTCTTTCTCAGTCCTCGGTAGCGAACTTTGACATGGCCAAACTGGCGTTTAACGACCCGGAATGGATGCTCGACTTTGGCCCGTATCTTGGATTTGACCTGCTCGAGTTGCTCCTGCAAGGCGGGGATAGGTTTCATCAGATCCAGAGCTTTGCGCTTGCCGCGCTTCATCGCAATGTGCCAATGCAGTTTGCGCTCAGGCGTTGCCGCAAGCATGTCGGGACGCTTGTCTGCACCTTGGTAGCCAGCGTCGCCATACCCATCGATTTCCTGGCCGTGCAGCAGGCTGTTGGCCTCCACCACATCGCTGACATTGGCTGCGGTGCCACGCACGGTATGCACCAAGCCTGAATCAGCATCCACGCCAATGTGGGCCTTCATACCGAAGTGCCACTGGTTACCTTTCTTGGTCTGGTGCATCTCTGGATCACGAGACTTGGTGCTGTTCTTGGTAGAACTTGGCGCCGCAATCAATGTGGCATCCACGATGGTGCCTGTGCGCAGCAGCAGCTTTTTGCTTACCAGCAAGTCCGTGACGGTTTGCAGGATTTGCTCGACCAGTTTGTGTGCTTCCAGCAAATGACGAAAGCGCAAGATGGTGCTCTCATCAGGTGTGGCGCTGTTCCACGATAAGCCTGCGAAATCCCGGAACAACGGCATGTCATGCAGCGCTTCCTCCATGGCTGGATCACTGAGCGTGAACCACTGCTGCATGAAGTGGATACGTAGCAGCATCTCAACGGGGAAGGGTGGCCGACCTCAGCGCCCTTCAGGGGCGTAGGGTTCGATCAACGCAACCAAACCTTTCCATGGAACGACCTGCTGCATCTGCTCAAGGAATTCGCGTTTGCGAGTCTTCTTGGTAGAAAGGTTCAGGCCGAGGTCAGTTTGCTGCATGGGCTGGGATGCTGCCGCACCCAGCACGCATGTGCAAGCACATGCGTTGGGGATTTATGCAGAGGTTCCCTAGGTGACGACCTGCTGCATCTGCTCGAGGAATTCGCGTTTGCGAGTCTTTTTGGAGGAGAGGTTCAGGCAGAGATCAAATTGCTGCATGGGCTGGGATCTTGCCTAACCCGGCACACATGTGCTTGCACATGCGTGGGGGAGTTATGCAGAGGTTCCCTAAGGGTAAGGGGCACTTGTTTTTAAGCAACCAATCATCCGTAACCCTGCACATAACTATAAAAATATGCCATAATCATTTGTTTAATAAATGAAAAATCAGTATTTAATAGTTTTTTTGATGATTCAAGATATTAAATCACGATGAAGTGACAGGTAAGCTAATAACCTATCTGAAAAGATGAGTTTTGTCTTTAGGGAGTTTTACGTCAGTACAATGATCGGCGCAACAGCCTTGGTGAAAAAACGCTTACTCAACCTGCATTCAATGCGCAGACACTCGTCATTGTAATTCAATTAGCAACCTATGAGTGTTTTGGGTATAAGTGCGGGCGATACAAGAATATAAATTGATTAAATCCGAATCTCATTCCATCGCAATAATTGGGCTAGCCTTTCGTTTTCCTGGGGATCTTTGTGCTGAGGATGCGTTCTGGGATGCGCTGAAACAAAAGCGCGATCTGGTTACTCAGATTCCAGAAGATCGTTGGTCTACAAGTGAACTAAAGCACCTTAAGCGTTCTGAACCTGGGCGGAGTATTACTTTTTCCGCTGGCGTGCTTTCGCGCATAGATGAGTTTGATGCTGGTTTTTTTGGGATTTCTCCGCGCGAGGCCGCGTGGCTAGACCCTCAACAGCGTCTTTTACTTGAGCTTTCTTGGGAGGCGATGGAGAACGCTGGTGTAGTGCCATCGTCGATTGCTGGTTCCGACTGTGCTGTATATGTCGGCATCTCAAGTCTGGATTATGGCGTGCGTAGCTTGGACGATATGGCCAGCATGAGTGCGTACTCGATGACTGGCAATACGTTGAGTATTGCTGCTAACCGTCTTTCTTATGTCTTCGATCTCCGCGGCCCTTCACTGGCTGTGGATACTGCATGTTCGTCGTCCTTGGTCGCTTTGCACCATGCTTGTAATAGTCTGCGGGCAGGTGAAGCATCGATGGCCATGGTTGGCGGGGTGAACCTGCTGCTGCATCCCTATCCCTTCGTTGGTTTCACTAAGGCATCCATGTTGTCCGCTGATGGGCGCTGCAAACCATTTGACGAGGCGGGTAACGGTTATGTACGTTCTGAGGGTTGCGCTGTACTTTTGCTGAAGCCGCTGGAGCATGCGCTGCGAGATGGCGACACTGTTCACTCAGTGATTTTAGCCAGTGGTGTGAACGCCGATGGCGCGCGTAAGACTGGTATCACAATTCCTAGTAGCGAGGGTCAGGCTGAACTAATGGCTGAGGTGCTGGGACGAAGTGGGCTCAAACCAGAGGACGTGGATTTTATTGAAGCTCATGGCACTGGCACGGTAGTGGGAGATCCCATAGAAACGGCGGCTATCGGCAACGTGTATGGGCAGAAGCGAAACAAGCCGCTGCCTATAAGCTCGGTGAAAGCCAATTTGGGTCATTTGGAGTCTGCCTCGGGCATGGCGGGTTTGGTCAAGGCTATCTTGGCGCTGAAGCACCGGGCTTTGCCGCCAGCGCTTCATCTGCACACACTCAACCCGCGTATCGATTTTACAGGTCTCAACTTGCAGGCCGTTACCGACTACATGCCCATAGAAAAGGAGGGTGGCAAGCCGTTGGTGGCTGGCGTCAACTCCTTTGGTTTTGGTGGAGCCAATGCGCATGTATTGCTGCAAGAGTACCCATCGACGAGCGGGCTGAAGAAGGCAGCGGCTGTGCCTTCGCCTGCGCTACCCAATGACCTTGTGCCTTTGCTGTTGTCAGCGCGCACAGACGATGCTTTGCGCGCCATGGCTCAGCGCTATGCTGATCTGCTTCAAGATCGTTCTAAGCAAGAACTTCAAGAAATTGCTCGTACAGCGGTGCTTGGTCGCGAACGCATGGAAAAACGTTTGGCACTATATGCAACTGATGCTCAGTCAGCTTCATGCATGTTGCGGAGCTATGCGCAAGAGGGTTCGTGCACAGGCGTATATACCGAAGATGCTATTGATCAGCCCAGTGATGTAGCCTTTATATATTCCGGGAATGGAGCGCAATGGCTTGGAATGGGCCGGCGGTTGATGTCTGAATCGCCAGGATTCGCGGCGATTTTAGCGGAGTTGGATGAGGCAATGCGGTCGCAGGCGGGCTTTTCGCTGCTTGAGGAGCTTCAAGCGCAGGATGTTGCATCCCGCTTTGATGACACCAGCGTTGCTCAGCCGCTGCTATTCGGCATCCAGGTTGCGATCACACGCATTTTGGTACAGGCTGGATTGAAGCCCAATGTCACTGCTGGGCATAGCGTAGGAGAGATCGCTGCAGCATGGGCTGCGGGAGCCCTGACCTTGGAACAAGCGATTGAGGTCATTTGTGCACGTAGCAAGGCACAGGCGTTGACACGAGGTACCGGGCGTATGGCCGCTGCTGGTATGACAGACCAAGTCGCGAAAGACCTTATTGCAGACATGAGACTTGATGTTGAGGTGGCGGGTCTCAATAGTCCTAACGGCATTACGCTCTCAGGCAGTCTGGAGGATCTGCAACGCATGCAGCGTTTAGTGGAGCCCAATGGCACATTCTTCCGTCTATTGGATCTCGACTATGCGTTTCATAGTCGACAGATGGATCCTATTGAGCAGCAGCTACGACAGTGGCTGCAAGGTCTGCAGCCCGCAGTTGCTCAGGCGGCAACCTTTGTGTCGACGGTAACTGGTGATGTGCTGGCTGGTGATGAGTTGGATGCTGGCTATTGGTGGCGCAATGTGCGTGAACCTGTTTGCTTTTCGCAGGCTGTTGACAAGGCGGCCGAACTGGGATGCCGGATTTTCGTGGAAATAGGCCCGCACGCCATCTTGCAGCGCTATATCTCCGATACCCTGTCCCATGCCAATATCAAGGGCAGAGCGCTGCCTACGCTGCGGCGAGGCGATGATGGCCTGCAGCGACTGGAAGAAGCTGCATTACGCACCTTGCTGCAGGGGGATGCTGCGTCGCTTATTGACCTGTTCGGCCCCGCCTTCCAGCGCATCATCTTACCTAATTATCCGTGGCAGCGGCAAAAGCACTGGCACCCCCGTTCTAATGAGTCTGCGCTGACCTTCGAGCGTCGAAGAGAGCACCCGTTACTGGGGTGGCGCCTACAAAGCACCAGCCCAGAGTGGGAAAATACATTAGATACACAAACGCATCCTTGGTTAGCCGATCACCAGATCAGTGGCGCTATCGTCTACCCTGGTGCCGCCTATGCAGAAATGGCGTTGGCAGCAGCCCGTGAATGGTTGCAGTCGCCACGCTGTGCTGTGGAGCAGCTCGATATCATCACCCCTATGGTGTTTGATGGGGAGCATGGCCGAACACTGAGACTGACGCTGAATCCGCGCGACGGCAACTTCCAGATCTCCAGCCGTCAGCGATTGAGCAGCGATGATTGGACGTTGCATGCGACGGGTCGTGTGCTGGAAGCGGCAGGGCATATGCTTGCCTCCAAAATCCCTGCAGTTGATGCTGCATCAAGCAGTACTCTGGACCAGGCCACGCACTACCGACTGACAACATCGCTAGGGCTTAACTATGGGCTGTCTTTCCAAGGGTTGCAGCAGGTTTGGGTCGCAAATGCACACCTAGAAGCACTTCTCATACCACCACCATCGCTGATTCAGTCGGATTATCTTTTGCACCCAGCCTTGCTGGATGTCTGCTTTCAAACCTTGGTGGATTTCTTTGCCCAACGTATTGAGGCGGGGCAGGGGATGGCACTGCTGCCGGTGAAGATGGGCTATATCGAGATCTGTAGTCTCGGAAAAGTAACTCGTTTGCGTGCGCAGTTGTTACGTAACAGTCATCGATCAGTACTGGCGGACTTTGAGTTGCTGGATGCCGATGAACAGCTGGTTGCGGTCATCCGAGGCTGCCGTTTTCGCGCAGCCCATCTCAAGCGTCACGTACACGAAAAGATTGCTCGATGGAGCATCACTCCTAGGTTGCTACCACATCCACTTGATGCTGTGCAGGCTCCGCTGCTGTCAGCTGCTGCGCTGCTGCAGGATGCAACTGATGCACTGGCTGAGCATGCTGCTCCTCGCCAAGGGTGGTTTAAACAAACACTGCCGTTGATCGAGGCTCTGGTACTTTCTTTTGGCTATGAAGCCTGCCAGCAATTGCATCAGTCGCAAGGCGACGATTGGCAGCAATTGTTTGAAACGCCTTACGGACGCTGGTTGGCTGCTCTTATGCACCGAGAAGAGTTGCTCGTGCCAAGCATCGAGGGTCGTCTAGCTTTGGCTCAAGACCCAGGTTTGCCAGCTGCAGATGAGCTTTGGCGTGCAATACTTCAGGACAACCCGGAATGCCTGCCACAACTGTCGATGCTGGGCCGTGTCGGTCGTCAGTTGACTGGTTTGCTTGATCGAACGGTGGATGCATCCGCTCTGGTCAGCGAACTGCATCATTCCCCGATTGCTGAAGCAATACACCACGCTGATCCGTCCTATGCGGGCGTGCGCATCGCGTTGGAAGCCATGCTGGGCCGGGCTGCAAGTGACTGGCCGACTGACCGCCGACTACGTGTGCTGGAAATATCTGCGGGTCTCAGTGAGTTGCCCTACGTATTGCTCAGCACTTTGCCTCATGATCAGTTTGACTATGTCCTGGCTGTGGCAGATCCTGCTTTGCAGGCCCGTCAAGCCTCAGAGTTTCAGGCGCACGCCAATATCGCTGTGACTGGGTTCGATCCGCTCTCTCTGGATATCGTGCTGCCGGCACAAGTCCCTCAGAGCTTTGATGTGCTGGTATTGCGCCATACCCTGCACCGTAGCATCAACCCTCAGGCTGCCCTGGCACGGCTGCGATCACTTTTGGCCATCAATGGCAGCCTGTGGCTTGCTGAGCGCCATGCCGATTGGAGCGTAGACTTTGTTGAAGGGTTAGATCTGCAGTGGTGGCATGCAGGAGGTCAAGGTGACTATCCCCAGTCCTCACTCCAGACGCCGCAGGTTTGGCAGCAACTGCTTCAGGTCGCAGGCTTTGATGAAACTAAGCTCTTCCTTGAATCACAAGCTCAAGGTTTGTCTGCTGGTGCCTATTTGCTGTTGGGCCGTAGTCACACTCCATCCTTGATCGAACGGCCACCTGAGGTAGTTCAGGCGTTCGGTAGCTGGCTGCTCCTGGTTGATGCTGCCAGCCAAACTTTTGGTCAGCAACTGGGTGCACGCCTGCGTGAAAAGGGTCAAGAAGCATACATTGTCGAATCCCCCGATGCTGTGCGACTGAGCAGTGCGAGTCATATTGTGAGCCTGGTGGGCTGGCACGATGGTGCCGATGTCGCGGCGCAGACGCTAGGGCTGTTGCTGGGTCATATTCAGACACTGGCGCGCAAGCAGGTGGGGCAGATGCCCAAGCTTTGGATGCTTATGCGTGGCGGTGCATTGGCCTGCACATTGCCAGAGGAAGTGCTTCCCAGTCTTGCCCAGGCAGCCCGCTGGGGGTTTGGCCGCGTTGTCATGAACGAAGTGCCACAACTTTGCTCCACGCTGATTGAGCTGGCATGCGATTTAAGTGATCCAGCATCTCTGTCACGGTTGGAAAACGAGCTGCTGCATCCGGATGGCGCCAGCGAGATTGTGCTGGGACGCAAGGCCCGCTATTGTCTGAGCATGCACGCTGCGGAAGCGGTCGTGACCCCCAAGGAACCTGTTTCCACACCGCGCGTGCGTCTCGATTTCCATGTGCCAGGCCAATTACGCAATCTGGTCTGGCTGCCGCAGACCGAACGCGCACTGCGTGATGACGAAGTCGAGGTACGTACCCACGCCACGGGACTGAATTTCCGTGATGTGATGTACCTTATGGGTCTGCTGCCAGACGAGGCCGTGGAAAATGGATTTGCTGGTGCCAGCTTGGGGCTGGAGTTTTCCGGCGTGGTTAGCCGCGTGGGTGACAAAGTGCGTGAGTTGCAAGTGGGTGATGCTGTCATGGGTTTTGGCGCATCCTGCTTTGCCAGCCATGTGGTTACACCGGCACATGCAGTGGCTAATATGCCAGCGCACTGGTCTTTCGAGGCCGCCGCTACTGTCCCCACTGTCTTTCTCACCGTCTACTACGCATTCAAGCAGTTGGCCGATCTCCAACCTGGCGAGCGCGTTCTGATTCATGGCGCTGCCGGTGGTGTAGGTATCGCTGCTATCCAGCTGGCACGCCACTTGGGGGCTAAGATTTATGCCACAGCTGGTAGTGACGAAAAGCGTGACTTTGTGCATCTCCTCGGTGCAGACCATGTCTTCGACTCGCGCAGCCTGTCATTTGCCGAAGATGTGATGACAGCTACCGGTGGCCAAGGCGTGGATGTGGTACTGAATTCACTGGCCGGTGAGGCCATGCGCCGCAGCCTTGATGTGCTCAAACCTTTTGGACGCTTCCTTGAGTTGGGTAAACGTGACTTCTTTGAGAACACCCCGGTGGGGTTACGCCCATTCCGTAACAACATCAGCTATTTTGGTATCGATGCCGACCAACTGATGAACGGGCGCCCGCAACTCGCAGCACGCTTGTTCAAGGAGGTTATGGCCTTGTTTCATGAACAGGTGCTGACGCCGCTGCCGTTGCGCAGTTTCAGCGCTAATCGTGTGGTGGATGCTTTCAGACTCATGCAGCAGGCACGTCATATCGGAAAGATCGTGGTGTCTCTCGATGTGTTGCCACAGCTCAGCGCTGCCGATCCTGCTCAGTCCTCATCGACATTATTCAATGATGGTGATTGTTGGCTTGTCACCGGAGGCTTATCCGGTTTTGGCCTCGAATCTGCACGTTGGCTTGTCGGCCAGGGTGTGCGCAATCTGGTGTTGGTTGGTCGCCGGGGCACACAGACCCCAGGTGCACAAGACGCCGTCGATGCGTTGACTGCTCAGGGGATTCGCGTGCTTGCTGCGGCCTGTGATGTGGCTGACGCAGCGGCACTGGCAGCGCTATTGCAATCACTTCCGGAAGATATGCCTGCGTTGACCGGTGTGTTACATGCGGCGGCGACTTTCGACGACCGCCTGTTGCACAACTTGGATGCGCAAAGTATGGAAAGCGTGCTGACGGCCAAATTGCAGGGTGCTTGGAATTTGCATTGTGCAACCGCAACCCAGCCTCTACGCCATTTCGTCTTGTATTCATCCATCACCACGGCTATCGGCAATCCGGGTCAGGGCAACTACGTGGCTGCAAATGCGGGGCTGGAAGCGCTTGCAGCATTGCGCAAGCGCAATGGCCAGCCTGCGACTTGCATGGCTTGGGGGCCTATTGGGGATGCAGGCTATCTGGAGCGTAACCAGGCGATCAAAGATGGTTTGGCGCAGAGATTGGGTAAGCCCCCGATTGCTGCAGCCGATGCACTGACCCAACTGGGTCAGGCATTGCGCTCAGATCACGCCATCGTTATGCCTGCTGATTTTGACTGGAATGTATTAGCAAGGTTGCTGCCCTCATCTACAGGCAGTCGTTTCACCATGCTCAATCGTTTGCGCGAAGAGAATTCTTCTGGTGTTGATACCACAGACATCGGAGCGCTACTGGCGAGCAAAACGCCACAAGAGGCAGCTGCCATTGTGAGCGAGATGGTGACGCAGGAGGTGGCTCAGGTGCTGTGCATACCGGCAGCAGGCATTAAGCCGCAGGCGTCGCTGCACGACCTGGGGATGGACTCGCTAATGGCTGTTGAGCTTGCATTGGGGCTTGAGCAACGCTTTGGCATACAGCTTCCGGTCATGATGCTGAACGACTCGCCTTCTGTTAGCAACGTGACTGCGCGCATCGTGGAAAAACTGGTGGATGGAGATACTGCAAACGAACCATCAACGCAGCAGGAAAGCCAGCTTGCCTTCGTGACCGCTGCACTTCAACAGCACGGCGAAGGCATGACCACCGAACAACTCCAAGCTCTGGCGCAAGAAACGCAAATGCTTGCCCAAAAGGGCGCGGCGCTTATTCCATGAACAAGTCTCCACTGGCCCGACAGGCCAAAACACAGCTAATCGATCGCATTCTTGGGCGTAAGACCAGTGCTGCTCAGCAGCCCGTAGTCGCGACAAGGTTCGCGATGCACTCATCGGTAAACCCCGCTTTTACCCGGTTTGATCGCCATCCTGGCTACGAAAAAATGCTGGTCCCGAAAGCGGTGGCCAATCGACTGGGACTGGACAACCCATTCTTCCGCATTCACGATGGTATGGCTGGTGCTACGAGTCGTATTGCTGGGAATGAGTTCATTAACTTCTCCAGCTACAACTACTTGAGCCTCTCAGGGCACCCTGATGTGAACCAGGCTGCTAAGGATGCCATTGACCATTACGGTACATCAGCATCGGCCAGTCGCCTAGTGGCAGGCGAGCGCCCAATACAACGAGAACTGGAACAAGCCTTGGCAGAGGTTTATGGCGTTGAAGACAGCATTGTGTTTGTCAGCGGTCACGCTACCAATGTCAGCACCATTGGCTACTTGTTCGGCCCTAAAGATTTGGTGCTGCACGACAGCTTGAGCCATAACAGTGTGCTGCAGGGCATTGCACTTTCCGGTGCTGCAAGGCGTCCGTTTGCGCACAACGACCTGGCAGCACTGGAGCAGATACTCATCGAGAGCCGCAGACATTATGAGCGGGTGCTTATCGTGGTTGAAGGCCATTACAGCATGGATGGGGACATCCCAGATTTACCATCACTGATTGACATCAAACGCAGGCACCAGGCATTTCTGATGGTCGATGAAGCCCATTCGCTAGGGGTTTTAGGCGCAAGTGGCAAGGGGCTGCACGAACACTACGGCGTGGATGGCCGCGATGTGGACATCTGGATGGGCACGCTCTCTAAAACGCTGGCGGGCTGCGGTGGTTATATCGCTGGAGAGCGTGCACTGGTGGAGCTCCTTAAATATGCAGCGCCTGGATTTGTCTACAGCGTCGGTATAGCTCCCAGCTTGGCTGCAGCATCACTTGCAGCTCTTCGTGTCATGCAAAAGCAGCCAGAGCGCGTGCAAAAACTACGCAGTAACACACATTTTTTTCTGCAACAGGCGCGTGCAGCTGGCCTAGATGTTGGCATGTCCCAAGGTCATTCCATCATTCCTTTGATGATGGGCAGCTCCGTCAAGGCCGCGCGTCTTTCCAGCCAGCTCTTTGAGCACGGCATCAATGTCCAACCCATTCTTCATCCAGCTGTCGAAGAGAAAGCCGCCAGATTGCGATTCTTTCTCAGTACTGAGCACAGCCAGGCGCAAATGGAATTCAGTATTCAAACCATCAAAGAATTGACTTCATGACTGCTCTTACCTTGATTCCAGTTGTACTTTGTGGTGGTGCAGGCTCTCGCCTTTGGCCTGTATCGCGTGAAACACATCCCAAGCCATTCATCCGGCTTGGTGATGGGCAAAGTTTGCTGCAAAAAGCTTTCCTGCGTGGCGCTCAACTACCAGGGGTGGCCGAGGTTCTGACGGTGACCAACCGCGAGCTGCTGTTCAAAACGAAAGATGAATATCGCGAAGTTAATTCAAATCGACTGGCAACCTCGTTCATTCTTGAGCCCTTTGGTAGAAACACTGCTGCAGCGATTGCGGCGGCTACCCTGCACGTGTCGAAGATGTATGGTGAAGAAGCCATCATGCTGGTGCTAGCAGCCGACCATCTGATTGCGGATCAGAAGGCTTTCTCCTCAGCGGTTGCTGAGGCAACTATGCTGGCGCGTCAACAAAAATTAGTGACGTTTGGTATCCAGCCGGATGCGCCTGAAACAGGTTACGGTTATCTTGAAGTCGATGGTCACGACGTATTGCGCTTTGTTGAAAAACCCTCACTGGAAAAAGCGCGTGAATACATGGACTCTGGACGCTTTCTGTGGAATTCCGGCATGTTCTGCTTTCAAGCGGGCACTATGCTGCAGGCATTGGAGGCGCATTGCCCTGAAATTCTTTCTAAAACCCAGCAATGTGTTGAGCAGTCCCGTAAAGTTGAAGGCGACGGTGTTGTTGAGCAAGAGCTGGATGCAGCTACATTTGCGGAGGTTCCAGATGACTCTATTGACTATGCAGTCATGGAGCGCGCTTCCCACGTCGCAGTTGTGCCTTGCTCCATCGGCTGGAGCGATATTGGATCTTGGGACGCACTTGGTGATCTGATAGCGCCCGATGCGCATGGCAATCGCATTAAAGGCGATACGCTCTTGCACGATGTTTCCAACTGCTTTATCCAGAGCAGCCAGCGCATGATCGGTGCGGTTGGCGTCGACAACCTAGTGATTGTCGATACTCCCGATGCGTTATTGGTTGCAGACAGAGAGCGCTCACAGGATGTCAAGGTCCTTTACAAAGAGCTGAAAGCGCAAGGCCACGACGCTCATAAACACCACCTGACTGTACATCGTCCATGGGGTACCTATACGGTTCTAGAAGAAGATCCACAATATAAAATCAAACGTATCGAAGTGAAACCGGGTGAGTCTTTGTCGTTGCAGATGCATCACCATCGCAGCGAGCATTGGATTGTCGTGAGCGGCATTGCCAGAGTGGTCAATGGGGATCAGGAATTCTTCGTCAGAACCAACGAATCTACCTATATTCCTGCAGGCCATACACATCGTTTGGAAAACCCGGGTGTGCTGGATTTGGTTTTGATCGAAGTCCAAAGCGGTCAATACCTTGGCGAGGACGACATTGTCCGTTTTGAAGATATTTATGGACGCGTCTTAGAGTCGCAGACATAAGCCAGAAAATCGCTGGTATGCGATGGAGATGATGTGCGAAGCCGCACGCGGTACAAAGTCACGACAAGGTCAAGCAGCGATGTATTAAGCCTTGTAATTGCGTTTATGAACGTCCCGAGTCCTCTTCATTCAGTGGCGCAAGGCCCGAGCTGTAATGCGCGGGTCTTGCTTGCCGCATACCCTACAACATCATTAAAAACACAGTAATTTGCGCGCCTCAATCAGGGCGCGCAACGAGGAATATCTTTTGGAAATGTCAACCCCCCCAGGCTCAAATGGGGCCCCCAATGCCATGGGGAAGTCCTTGAAACATCGCCTTTCCCGCATCAACCGACTTTTTCTTTTGACAGTTGCTGCGCCCACTGTCGTTGCAACCGTCTATTTCGGTTTGATGGCTTCGGATGTGTATGTCTCTGAAAGCCGTATTGTGGTGCGTAGCCCGGAAAAGCAGGTCGCTACTGGACTTGGCGCTTTGCTCAAAGGTGCGGGATTTTCTCGTGCCCAAGATGACAGCTACACCGTGCGCGACTATGTACTTTCTCGCGATGCGCTCAAGGAAATTGACGATGCACTTGCCGTGGGTAAGGCATTTTCCAGCACCTCAGTCGATCGAGTGAGTCGCTTTGGTGGCTTGGACTTCGATACCAGTTTTGAGGCATTGCATCGCTATTTCCAGAAAAAAGTCGACGTTCAGCAAGACTCTGCCTCCTCGATCACCACACTTACGGTGCGCGCTTATGCCGCGCAGGATGCGCAAAATATTAACCAGAAATTGCTAGAGCTGAGCGAAGGTTTGGTCAACCGCCTCAACGAACGTGGCCGCCAGGATTTGATTCGCTCTGCCGCAGTCGAAGTTGCCGAGGCTGAAAAGAAATCCAAAGCAGCGGCGCTGGCGCTTTCAGAGTATCGCAACGCAAAGGGTGTCGTAGACCCCGAAAGACAGGCTACGGTGCAATTACAGCAAGTGGCTAAGTTGCAAGATGAGCTTATCATCACTAAAACGCAGCTGGCTCAGCTTAGAACCTTTACGCCGCAAAATCCGCAAATTCCGGCTCTGGAAAAGCGGGCAAGCACCTTGCAGGCCGAAATGGAAGTTGAAAACATCAAGGTCGCCGGCGGTGAGCGCTCATTAGCGAACAAGGCAGCAGAATTCCAGCGCCTGGCATTGGAGCGTGAATTTGCCGACAAACAGCTGGCCACTGCGTTGGCATCGCTGGAGCAGGCGCGCAACGAAGCACAGCGCAAGCAGGTGTACATCGAGCGCATCGCCCAGCCCAGCCTGCCCGATATCGCGCTGGAGCCGCGGCGTCTGCGCAGCATTCTTGCAACCTTTGTACTGGGCCTGGTGGCGTGGGGTGTTTTGAGCATGCTGCTGGCTGGCGTGCGCGAGCATCAGGATTGAAGGAGTAAACGTTGGCTGACTCTCAACGCCCTTCACACTCTTCCTTGGCTGCCTCCTGGGCCATCCAGCGCCGGGTCATTGGTGCGCTGTTGATGCGCGAAGTGATCACTCGTTATGGGCGTCACAACATTGGTTTTTTGTGGCTGTTTGTTGAGCCCATGATGTTTACCTTGGGCGTGACTGCACTGTGGACTCTGGCCGGCGCAGCTCATGGCTCCAACCTCCCCATTACCGCCTTTGCCCTGACGGGCTATTCCAGCGTATTGCTATGGCGCAATATGCCTGGCCGATGCATTGGCTCGGTTGGCCCCAACTTGGCGCTGATGTACCACCGCCATGTGAAAGTGGTGGATATCTTTGCCGCACGCCTGCTGCTGGAAGCTGCGGGTGCAACTATTTCATTCATGGTGCTGAGCCTGCTCTTTATTGCTTTAGGTCTGATCAGCCCACCGGAAGACATTGGCAAGGTGTTGCTTGCCTGGTTCATGCTTGCCTGGTTTGGTTTTGCATTGGCAACACTTATGGGGGCTCTGAGCGAGCAATCAGAAATCGTGGACAAACTGTGGCATCCCGCCTCATATCTGCTCTTTCCGCTGTCTGGTGCAGCCTTCATGGTGGATGCACTTCCAACGGCCGCACAAGATCTGGTGCTACTGCTGCCCATGGTGCATGGCGTTGAGTTGCTGCGCGAAGGCTATTTCGGTTCCTCCTTCAAAGCGCACTATGACATCGGTTATATGGCGGTATTTTGCGCGGTACTGACACTGCTGGGTCTTGCAAAACTGCGTCAAATCAGCCGCACGGTGATGCCAGAATGATTCATATCGAGCATGTCACTAAGCGCTATGCCACACGCCATGGCGACGTCACAGTGCTTGACGACGTTAACCTGACCATTCGCCCCGGTGAAAAGGTCGGCATTCTGGGGCGCAACGGTGCCGGCAAGTCCACCATCATCCGGCTGATCAGCGGCGCGGAACGACCGAGCTCTGGCCTGATCCGGCGTGAAATGAGTGTGTCCTGGCCGCTGGCATTTGGCGGCGCCTTTCAGGGCTCGCTGACCGGGCTGGACAATCTACGCTTTATCTGCCGGGTATATGGCAAAAGCACCGAAGACAGAATTGCCTACGTGCAGGAGTTTTCAGAGCTCGGCCGCTATCTGCGCGAACCTGTCAAAACTTATTCCGCCGGCATGCGCGCCCGTCTGGCTTTTGCCATCAGCATGGTGGTGGAGTTTGACTGCTTTTTGATCGACGAAATCGTGGCCGTGGGTGACAGCCGTTTTCATGAGAAATGCCGCGTTGAGTTGTTTGAAAAGCGCAAAGACCGGGCCATGATCATCGTCTCTCATGACCCTGGCTATGTGCGTGAGCACTGCGACCGTGCGGCCGTGTTGGTCCGAGGCAAACTCACCACGTTTGACCACGTGGATGAGGCTTTCGCGTTTTATCAAAACCACGCCGCAGAATGAAAGCGCTTGCTTGGCAAATGCCCGCATGGGCGCTCACGCTCCTGCCCGTGCGACTCGCCCGGCAATGCCTGAATGAGCGTGCTTCAACAGCGGCAACGGCAACGGCAACGGCAACGGCACACACGCCGGCACGGCAGTTGTTGGTTGATGTGTCCGTCATTCACCAAAGCGACGCACGCACGGGCATTCAGCGCGTGGTGCGGGCGCTGCTACTGCAGCTATTGATGGCACCGCCAGCAGGCTATTGCGTGCGCCCCATTTTTGCCACGCGGCAGCACGGCTACCGCTATGCCGCCCCTGACTTTCTTGACCCCACGCCTCAAGCACCAGGCGCTGCGCTGCTGCCGATGCAGGCGGACGCGAGGGGGGGCGTGAGGGCAGACGTGCAAGCCGGGTGCGGCGACCTATTCTTGGGCCTAGACCTTGCCGCCCATCTGCTGCCCCGCCACCAGGCCCAGGTGCTGCGCTGGAAAAGAAGCGGCGTCAAAATGCACGTTGTGGTGTATGACCTGTTGCCCCTGCAGCACCCAGAATGGTTCAACCCCAAAACCGCCCGCAACTTCAAACGCTGGATCAAGTGGCTGGCCGTGCATGCCGACAGTGCCATTTGCATTTCCGAGACCGTCAAGATTGAACTGCACGCCTGGCTGAACACCCGCTTTGGCATGCCGCCCACCGCCTTGTCCACCAGCACCATCGTCTTGGGGGCGGATATTGACGCCAGCGCGCCCAGCGGCGGCCTGCCGGCGGACGCCTTAGGGGTGCTGGAGCGTCTGCGCGGCACCTCCGCCGTGTTGATGGTCGGCACGCTGGAGCCGCGCAAGGGCCACGACCAGGCGCTGGCTGCATTTGAGCTGCTTTGGCAACAGGGCAACACATCGCTATTAGTCATCGTCGGCCGCCCGGGCTGGAAAACCCAGGCACTGCAAGAAAAACTGCGCCGCCATCCACAGGCAGGCCAGCGGCTTTTCTGGCTGGAAGACGTCAGCGATGAATACCTGGCACAGCTCTATGACGCATGCAGCGGTGTTCTGGTGGCGTCTCGAGGCGAGGGGTTTGGTCTGCCCTTGGTTGAAGCCGTCCAGCATGGCAAGCTGGTTTTGGCGCGCAAGATTTCAGTGTTTCAAGAACTCAATCTTGCAGGTGTTACCTACTTCCACGGCGAATCAGCAAACGATCTTGCCACTGCGATTGTCAATTGGCTACAGCCTGCTTGGGGTGCACCTGTTTTAGGGTCACAAAGTCTCGCTAGGCCATTGTTCCCAACATGGCAGCTTTCCGCTATCCAGCTGTTGCATACCTTGGGCTTGCAACAACAACTGCCAGAGCCCCATCACAACGCTGTTGCCCTCAAGGCAGACATCTGCACTTCCTGCCCCGTGGGATCGATCGCATGAATATCACTTCGTACGCGCAAAATTTTGAGGACGTCATGCTATGGCGAGCACTGGGCCATATTGAGCGAGGCTTGTATATCGATGTAGGTGCCCAGGACCCAGTCATCGACTCTGTCAGTCTTGCATTCCATGAGCACGGCTGGCAAGGCATTCATGTGGAGCCCACACCACACTATGCTGCACTGCTCAGGCAGAAGAGGCCCGGTGACAAGGTTATCCAGGCTGCAGTTGGATCAGACTCAGCCGTACTGCATTTTTTTGAAATACTGGATACAGGCATTTCAACGGCAGATGCAGAGATAGCAGCGCAGCATCGCGCACGTGGCTTCGACGTGCGCGAAACCAATGTGCCTTGCATTCCCCTCTCTGCCGTTTTTCAACTATGTGCAGAGCAAGAAATACACTGGCTCAAGATAGACGTAGAAGGTTTTGAGCAGCAAGTGCTGTCAAGCTGGGGCACGTCAACGGCGCGGCCTTGGGTTGTAGTGGTGGAAAGCACGCTACCGCTCACACAGATCGACACCCACCAAAGTTGGGAATCCATACTGGTTGGCTATGGCTATACCTCGGTTTATTTTGACGGCCTGAACCGGTATTACGTTTCAGAGACACATTCAGAACTGAAAGCTGCTTTCGCTGCGCCCCCCAATGTTTTTGACGGCTTTGCCCTCAATGGCACCGCCAGCGCCCCCTTTCATCAACTCATTGCGGCACGCTATCAAGAAAAGATCAGCGAGGCTGAAAAGCAGCTCGCCGCATTGGCACTCAGCCACAGCGAGCAAGAACGTACGATGCAAGAGCATCAAGCCGAGCGGGAGCAGGCGCTGCAGCAAAAACTGCAGGCCCTGCAAGCACAGCTGGATCGCCTGCAGCAAGAACGTGCAGCGCGTGAAACGCTGCTGCACGCGCAAAACAGCCAGTCACGCCAGGAGCTGGAAAGGCTTTTGCGCCAACTCGTGGAGCGCGAGCAGGAAGTGGCAGCACAACTGCTCCAAACCCAGCAACAGGCCGAGCGCGAAAAAACAGAGCTGGCCCACCGGCACGCAGAACATGCCACGGCTCTGCAGCAGCAGTACGCCGAGCTGGAGCAGGCGCTGCAGCAAAAACTGCAGGCCCTGGAAGAACAGCTGGATCGCCTGCAGCAAGAACGTGCAGCGCGTGAAACGCTGCTGCATGAACAAAACAGCCACTCACGCCTGGAGCTGGAAAGGCTGTTGCGCCAACTCGTTCAGCGCGAACAGCAAGTGGCAGCACAACTGCTCCAAACCCAGCAACAGGCCGAGCGCGAAAAAACAGAGCTGGCCCACCGGCACGCAGAACATGCCACGGCTCTGCAGCAGCAGTACGCCGAGCGGGAGCAGGCGCTGCAGCAAAAACTGCAGGCACTACAAGAGCAACTACTCCAAGCCCAGCAGCACGCAGAGCAGCAAAGGACAGAGTTGTCACACATGCACAGTGAGCAAGAACGTGAAATGCGCGATGAATTTACGCTCAAGACACTCAGTTGGATGGAAGAGAAAAAGGCTAATGAACAGGTGCAGTTGGCTTTGCGAGAAGAATTTAGGGAAAAAGAGCAAGAGCTGATCGAAGTAATAAATAGACAGCGTGAATTTCAAGAGTCTTTTATCAATTCTCAGCGTCAGTTAGAAGAGCTGCGCGATGATTTTAAATTAAAAGAGATTTTCATAAAAAATAAATATGAGATTAAAATAAAGGCGATACAAGAAGAATTAAATAAAGTCAATTCTGATATTTTTTCATTGGAATATCGACACGTTCAGCAGGTTAACTTCTTCGTCAATGAGCTTCAGCGTTTGAAATCAAGAAATTCAAATCTCAATCGAATAAAACGTGAGTCTTTACTTGAAGTTTTAGGGTTGATGAGTTCCAATTTTTCTGAGGTTGTTACGCATCAGACGATAGAGCTTATTTCTTCGACGGCTAATGTAAATTTTTGGAAACACGAACATTTAATGGATTTGCCTATGTACGCAAAGAACAATTATCAACCAACCTTTGAGTTAAATCAGAGTGGCGTTTATCATGTGAATGATTTTCTAAAACTTTATGATAGAAATTTTGTTAAGGCTGCTTATCAGGCTATCCTGAATAGAGATCCAGATGCAGAAGGTGAGGATCATTATGTTTCTAAGGTTCGTAGTGGAGTAAGTAAGCTATATATTATTGAGAATATATTAAAATCCCCAGAAGCTGGTTCTAGAAAAATCAGAATTTGCGGATTTCGTTCGCAATTAATTTTTTTGAAGATATGTGATTTTCCTATTGTAGGGAATTTTATGTCTGGGGTTATATTTTTTCTTGGTATAAAAAGCTATTTAAAAGATTTAAGGGCAATGGAGAATCATATTGTCAGAGTAGCGGAAGAGACTCAGGCTTTGCATGAGTTCAATATTAAAAAATTAGAAAATCTGATCAATAAATGAGTTATATTATATGAATATAATTACTTTGAGTACATACCCTATAGCTATGCCTCAGCATGGTGGTCAACATCGATTGTTTAATATAGTTGAGTTTTATAGATCTGCTGGCCATAATGTACAAGCGATAGGGGTATTAGGAAGTTCTCAATATTCTGAAGAGCCTGGATTTGTTAATTATCCTGGCGAGAAGCCTTTCCTTCAGTTCATAGAAAATCCATTTCTTATGGAAGATTGGGCGATTGGTGAGCTCTTTTATAAGAATAATAAATATTTCGAGGAATTGGCATCATGCATTTCTATGGATGTAGATGTTATTCACGTGGAGCAGCCTTGGCTTTTTCGATTTGCCCAGCGTTATGTTTCATCTGTTAATAAGAAAATAAAGATAGTATATGGATCTCAAAATATTGAGCACCAGCTAAAAAGAAAAATATTAAGCAACTATCTTTCTCGAGAAGAGGTTGTTAATGGTGAAAATTTGGTTTTGAATTGTGAGTTGAATGCAATTAAATCTGCAGATGGGGTTTATTGCGTATCTCAACATGATGCAGATTGGGTGCGAGAGAATACATCAGTTACATGTCTAATAGTCGCGAACGGAGTTCAAGATAGGATTGGTACAATTGAAGGAATAAAGAAGGCAAATAATTTTAGTGGGAACCATAAGTTTGGATTATATTGCGCGAGTGCACATTTGCCGAATGTAGTTGGTTTTGTTGATATGTTTTCTGCTGGAATAGGGTGTCTATCGCCTGATGAAAGAATATTGCTGGCTGGTGGTGTTGGTCCAAGTTTACAAGGCTATGAAAAGGCAAAGAGTATTGCTGGTTTTAATAAGTTTGTTGTTGCATCTGGAATGGTTGATGAGGAGTGCTTACAAGGATTTATTGAGACAGCTCATGCCATTATATTGCCAATCACCCAAGGTAGCGGAACAAACCTTAAAACAGCTGAAGCTCTTTGGAGTGGAAAGCATATAGTTGCAACAAGTACAGCGATGCGAGGATTTGAAAATTTCTCTAGCTCTTGTGGAGTTCACGTAACAGATAATCCATCTGATTTTCAGCATTCTATTAGGAGGGTAATGAGCGAGCCTCCTCTGATTTTGTCCAAAGAGTCTCGAGCAGAGCGTGAGGTTGTTTTGTGGGAAAATACGCTTCTGCCTCTCAAAAAAATGTTATTCGAAGTTCAAGGTATATTATGAGTGCTAAACTAAAAAATGATGATTTTGTAGTTTGGATGAATGTGACTACGAGTGCTAATTGGAATCGGCCGCCAGTTGGAATAGTGCGCGTTGAACAGGCTTTGTGCGAAGAGCTTGGGAAGATTTTTGGAGAAGATAAATTCAAACAGTGTATCTGGCAGGATGGACAATTTGTCGAATGGATTCCATTAAAAAATAGTGAAAAATCAAAATTTGAAAAAGCTGCAGACGTAATTCTGCCAAAACTAGCATCGTTTGATGTTGGGCGCTCGTTCTTGATGCGCGCATTGAGGATGTTTGAAAAAGACAGCTTTAATAATACAGTTAATCTGTCAATTCCAATTGATAAGGTGAGGAGTTATGGTCCAAGATCTGGCGATGTTTTAATATCTGTTGGATTGGATTGGGATGGAGCATACTCTTCAAGTTTTTATAATTTGTCAAAAAAAAATGGAGTTCATGTATTAACCTGTTGTTATGACTTGATACCTGTTTTATTTCCACAATATTGTGTGGGGGATGTCTCTAACAGGTTTAAAGAGTACTTCAATATGCTGACATGGGGGTCAGCAGGGGTTTTATGTATCTCAAAACAAACAGAAGCAGATTTTCTGAATCTGTGTCATGAAATTGGGGCGCCTAAAAAACCTACTTGCATTATTCCTTTAGGGGATAATGTGCCAGATGGGACGGGTGTGGCCTCTTTGGATGTTCAGGAAGTTGTCGCTCAACCATTCATTCTTTTTGTGTCAACTATCGAGCGTAGAAAAAATCATGAAGTCTTGTATAGGGCATATCATCTACTGTGCCGGGCAGGACATGCAAAAAAATTACCGAAGCTAGTTTTTGTCGGAATGCCTGGTTGGGGGGTTAGCGATTTACTCAAAGATATCGAATTGGACCCGTTGACGCGAAATTTGATTGTTCAACTAAATCATGTTTCTGACGCGGATCTTAATACGTTATACAAAAGTGCCTACTTTTGTCTTTACCCGTCTTTTTATGAGGGTTGGGGATTGCCCGTTGGGGAGGCTCTTGCTTTTGGCAAGGCGTTATTGGTTTCTGATCAAGGGTCTTTGCCAGAAGTTGGCGGTGATTTGGTACAGTATATTTCACCGTGGAGTCCTGAGGCATGGGCAGAAGCTATTATTGATTTTGTTGATCATCCGGAGAAAATAAAAATAATTGAAGAACGGGTTAGAAATAATTATAAAATCAGAAAATGGTCTGATACGGCAAAATCGGTTTTTGATTTTACGCAAAATGTTTTGTCAATGGCGAGTAAAGGCGCTATTGAACTTTTTCCTGGGTATGATCTTAGCACTCAAGCGGGTATTCATGTTGGGGCCAATCTTCAAAGCACGGGCGAAGGTGGGTATTTGATGTTTGGTCCTCATCGATCACTGCGGCCCGGCACATACATGGTTGAGATATTTGATAATCGCGAAATGCGTTCTGGTGGGCAAATAACTATTGATATGGTTGCAAATCAAGGTTCCTCAGTATTTTGGAGTGGAGGGATTTCTGTCAATCCAGGCGATTCTGCTGAGGATGCTCCGTTGGTTACATTTGAAGTCAATATTGATGAATATGTGAATGATTATGAAATTCGATGCATCGTTGATAATTCAATTGTTTCTTTGAAAAAGATTAATATTATCCCAATTTAAATAGGAGAGCTAAAAATGAAAACGGCAATCATTACAGGTATTACCGGCCAAGACGGCGCTTATCTCGCCGAACTTCTGCTCGAAAAGGGCTACAAGGTGTATGGCACCTACCGCCGCACAAGCTCCGTAAATTTCTGGCGCATTGAAGAACTGGGTATTGTAAAGAGCCCCCATCTGCATTTGGTGGAATATGACCTGACCGATTTGTCGGCCAGCATTCGCCTGCTGCAGACTACGGGGGCTACCGAGGTTTACAACCTGGCTGCGCAGAGTTTTGTGGGCGTATCGTTTGAGCAGCCGCTGACCACCGCAGAGATTACGGGTATTGGCGCGGTGAACTTGTTGGAAGCCATCCGCATCGTCAATCCCAAGGCGCGCTTCTACCAAGCCAGCACGTCCGAAATGTTTGGCAAGGTGCAGGCCATTCCGCAGATTGAAAGCACGCCTTTCTACCCGCGCAGTCCTTATGGCGTGGCCAAGCTCTACGCCCACTGGATGACGGTGAATTACCGTGAAAGCTATGGCATCTTCGGCAGCAGTGGTATTTTGTTCAATCACGAAAGTCCGTTGCGTGGGCGCGAGTTTGTGACCCGCAAGATCACCGATAGCGTTGCCAAGATCAAGCTGGGGCAGATCGATTGCATGGAGCTTGGCAACCTGGATGCCAAGCGTGACTGGGGCTTTGCCAAGGAATATGTGGAGGGTATGTGGCGCATGCTGCAGGCCGATGAGCCAGACACCTTTGTGCTGGCCACCAACCGCACGGAAACTGTGCGCGACTTTGTGCAGATGGCGTTCAAGGGCGCTGGCATTGAGGTGGAATTCAAGGGCCAGGCCGAAGGCGAAACCGCTGTCGACACCGCTACCGGCAAGACCGTGATGCGCATCAACCCCAAGTTCTATCGCCCGGCGGAGGTGGAGCTGCTGATCGGCAACCCCGAGCGCGCCAAGGCCAAACTGGGCTGGGCACCGACAACCACGCTGGAACAACTGTGCCAGATGATGGTGGAAGCCGATATCCGCCGCAACCAGGCTGGCTTCTCGTTCTAAGTCTCTCTCTCCCCAGTCCCGTCATGGGCAGGGAACGATGCGCTTTGCCGCGGTCAATGCGATTGGCATGCACGGGCCGCGGCGGCTTGACGTGGGGCATTGAATAAAGAGGCGAGGATGGCTCTTCGTCACTCCCTTGCTGCCCCACTTTGTGTTCATTTTTCAACGGATCAAAGCCCTTAAGGACATGAGTTTTCGCAAAAAAGCCTTCCCTGGAAGACTGATTTTTGATCACTTGCCCAAAACCGCTGGGCAGGCCATTAATGCCTGGATGGTGGAGGAACTGGGGGCAGGATGCGTAACGACCAACCTGATTGGCGATCATTCCGACCTGATTTGCCAGTATGGTGGCCTGTATTCGGTGATCAGCGCGCACGTCGGTTTTAAGGATGGCGAAGGTCTGGACCCGCGCTATCAATATATGACGCTGTTTCGCGACCCTGTGGACAGGGTGGTTTCGTGGTTGTTCTTTGTCATCAACAACCATGATGATGTCCAGCTTCCTGGCTTAAGGCAGGCCGCCATCCAATTCCTTCAGGAAGAAGAAAATTCTCTTGCTGATTATGTTGAAAATGCCTATGTGAAGCATTTTTGTGGCATTGAAGGCAATGGCGCGGAAAGCGACGATCAAAAAATTGCCAATTCGCTTGCAGTGATCAAAAAATATGATGTGGTGGGCCTTTATGACGACATGCCGCAGTTTCTGGCCGAAGCGGCCGCACTGATAGGGGTACCTGAGCCGAAAAAACTGGGCAAAGTGAATGTCACCACGCAGCGCCCCCAGGTCGATGAAATCACACCGGCATTGCGGGAGCGCATTATCGCTTTGAACTCACTGGATATACGTCTTTTTGAAGAGGTTGTTGCCTGGAAAAAGTCTCTTCCCCAAAAATCAAGCTCCACCAGCGTGCCTCCGATCACCGAATCGCTGTGGACAAAGCGCGAGCCTTTGCCTGGCCGGGCGCTCACAACCACCGATGTAGTCGTTGCCGCGCCATCATTGCGTGAAGGCTTCAGCATTGCCCATGGCCAATTGGTGACGCTGGAGATGGATATTTTTCTGGCGCGGGAAATACATGACCTCGAAATGGGCATCCATATCTTCGATGTCCATCGACGATTGGTATTTGGAATCAACAACACCTTGCTGGGGCAGTCGCATCGCGCGGTCTCTGGTGGCGCTTACCAAGTCAGCCACCATATCATCGCCAATCTTCCCGCCGGAAGGTACACAGCGGGGTTCGCTTTTGCTGAGCGATTGCCCGAGGGCGTCAAGGAGCTTTTCTGGCGTGACGCGATGTGTGAATTCGAGGTTTCGCGCCCCGCTGGCAAAATCTTTGCAGGAAATGTATGCCTGCCCGCTGGGATCAGCTTCCGTCCCGCATTAGGCGCCACAGCGCGTGCACTGGCAGAAATTGTCGTCACGCAGCATGCGGGCTGCTTGCTGGCCCCCCAGTCTTTACCGCCGCTGACGGCCGGGGCAGTGACCAGCATTGATATTGAAGTGCGCAATCACAGTGACCAGGCCTGGGTCGGGGATGATTTTCGTCCCATCAGCCTCTCTTACCACTGGTTGAATACATCGGGAGAGGAGGTGTTGTTCGATGGTTTACGCACCGCCCTTCCAGCCGGCGGCATTGCCGCCCATACGTCGCGCCATGCGAGCATGCAGGTTCAAGCACCGCTTGAAGCGGGGGCCTATATTTTGGTGCTGACGCTTGTTCAGGAGGGAATTGCATGGTTTGAAAGCAAGGGATTTGAAATGGGTCAGCTTTCCATTGAGGTCGTCCATGCATAAATCGACAAACGTAGTTTGGCATCAGGCAACCGTCACCCGCAGCAGGCGCGAAAAGCTTAATTCGCACAAGAGCGTGCTTTTATGGTTTACCGGGCTTTCTGGCTCGGGAAAGTCAACGCTCGCCCATGCCGTAGAAGAGCGCTTGCATGTCGCGAAGCGGCACACTTTTGTTCTCGACGGCGACAACGTGCGCCATGGCCTGTGCGGTGATCTTGGTTTCTCTGACCATGACCGCATCGAGAATATTCGCCGTATTGGTGAAACTGCCAAATTGTTCCTCGAAGCGGGGGTCATCACACTCACGGCATTCATTTCGCCCTTCAGGACCGATCGTGAGCGCGCAAGATCCATCTTCCCTCATGGTGATTTTCTCGAAATTTTTTGCAATTGCCCCTTGACGGTTTGCGAAACGAGGGATGTCAAGGGTCTGTATGCAAAAGCCAGGTCAGGGCAGATCAAGAATTTCACCGGCATTTCTTCGCCATATGAAGCGCCTGAAGCTCCAGAGTTGCAAATTGATACTAGCCTTTTGACCCTGGATGAATCGGTAGATGCTGTGTGCGATTTGTTGCGTTCGCGCGGAATCATTGAATTTGATCAGGCCTTTGCTCCGGAAACCTGCTGAAAGCGTGTCGGCTATCTCTTGATAGCGGCGACAATCGGGATTTAGCGTTCGCTCCCTAGGTTGCTGGTGTCACGCTAGGAACAAAAGTATGAGGTAGATCAATGAGCAGAATTTTGGTGACTGGAGCGAACGGCTTCACCGGCCGTTACCTTGCAGCGGCGCTGCAGGATGCGGGCCATGAAGTGCATGGCTTGGTGCATAAATCCGTTGTTTCGGGCAAGGTGCCGGGGGTCAGTGCATTGCATGTGGCCGATTTGTCCGATGCCGCAAGGCTGGCTGCGGTGGTGAATGAGGTGCAGCCCGATAAGGTGGCCCACCTTGCCGCCATTGCTTTTGTGGCGCATGGCGATATAGAAGCCATCTACCGCACCAATCTGGTGGGCACGCGCCATCTGCTGGAGGCGTTGGCCCAAAGCAATGCACCGCTCGATGCGGTTTTGCTGGCCAGCAGCGCCAATGTGTACGGCAACTCGGTGGGCGGCGTGCTGGACGAAAACACCCCGCCCGCGCCAGCCAACGACTATGCCGTGAGCAAGCTGGCGATGGAGTATGCCGCGCGCCTGTATGCGGGCCGCCTGCCGCTCATCACGGTGCGGCCTTTCAACTACACCGGCGTGGGGCAGGCAGAGAGCTTTCTGATTCCAAAGATCGTCAACCATGTGCGCAGGCGTGCCCCGCTGATTGAACTGGGCAACCTGGATGTGGCGCGTGATTTTTCTGACGTGCGCAATGTCGTGCAGCTGTACCGGCGGCTGCTTGAGGTGCCGGCTGCCGTGGGGCAGACTTTCAATGTGTGCTCGGGCCAGGCATGGTCTTTGAACGACGTGCTGGCCATGGTGCGCGAGATTTCAGGGCAAGACTTTGAAGTACGTGTGAATCCGGCTTTTGTGCGGCAAAACGAGGTCAAGACGCTGCTGGGCAGCCGGGGCAGGCTGGATGCGGTGGTGGGGGCGGTGCCCGAGATCGCGCTGCGCGACACCCTGCGCTGGATGCTGGAGGCGTGACGTTGAAGCTTGTTCTTTCTGTGGAAGCCTTGTCCCCCTGCCTCACAGGGATTGGCCGCTACACGTGGGAGCTGTCGCAGCGGCTGCCTGCGCACACACAAATGCAGGATGTGTGGTTTTACTGCAATGGCCGCTGGATCGAAGAGCCTGCGCGTTTGCTGCAGGCCCCCGCAGTGGCTGCGCCTGCCCAAGCCAGAAAGCCACTTTTCAGGATCAAGCAACCGCGCTGGCTGCGCGACTGGCAGTCATCTGTCAGATGCAAAGACCGTGTCTTTCACGGCCCTAATTTTTTTCTACCTGATTGCGCGGAGGCGGGCGTGGCCACTGTGCACGATCTGTCGGTGTTCAAATACCCGGAGACGCATCCTCAGGAGCGCATTCTGCATTTCGAGCGAGACTTCAAGGATTCCATGGCGCGAGCCAGTCACTTGATTACAGATTCCGAAGCGACCCGGGCTGAAGTCATGGATTTTCTGTCTTGGCCTGCTGACAAAATTACAGCCGTTCCGTTAGGTGTTTCTTCAAAATTTTCTCCATCATCTTTTGCTGAAGTGACTCCAACCTTGGAGAAATACCATTTAGCATACAAAAAGTATGCGTTGTGTGTTTCCACCATGGAGCCTCGCAAGAAGATTTCCAATCTGCTGCTGGCCTATGAATGCCTGCCGCTTGCCGTGCGAGAGAGGTACCCATTGGTTTTGATCGGGGGGTGTGGCTGGCTGAGTGATGAGTTGCACCAGAAGATTGAACATCTCGCGGCACGCGGATGGCTACGTTATCTTGGGTTTGTACCAGAGGGGGACTTGCCTGCGCTTTATGCGGGAGCCCATTCTTTCATTTACCCATCTATCTACGAAGGATTCGGACTACCTGTGCTGGAGGCCATGGCTTCTGGTGTTCCGGTTGTAGCCTCCAAGTTCACTTCGCTGCCTGAGGTGACGCAAGGCGCTGCGCTGTTGGTGGATCCTGAGGATATTGATGCACTGTCCCATGCTGTTCATAAAAATCTTTGTGATGAGAACTGGCGTGCAGCGGCGAGCACGGAAGGTGTATCCATAGCTCAGGGGTTCACATGGAGCCGCTGCGTTGACAGAACCATGGATGTGTACCGTAAGGCAATGCGCTGATAGTGCGCTGTTTTGATGAATGTAGATTCCAGCTTTGAAAGTGGATTTGCATTGAAAAGTGAAAGATGGAAATGATTTCTGGTGTGAAGATAGCCCGCAATATTGCGTCTGTGAAATTCGATCGAAGAATAGCTCGAGTGGGTAGAGGATGCACAGCCTCCGCCTTACTGGCATTTTTCTTGACCGGATGCTCCTCCTACCCTGCGTGGCTGCCTGCGTCAGGACCTAGCGCGGAAGAAGTGACGGTGCAGGAGGCAGCGGCGCTTCCGATACCTGTCATTGATGTGACGGAAGGCGTCGCCCGTCAGGCGGCGGAAGTCGATCGTCGTGATCGATTTGGACAAGTTTTTGCCGACAACCAACCAATAGGTTATCGCGTAGGCCCCGGAGATGTGCTGGAGGTGTCGATCTGGGAGGCTCCGCCTGCTGCATTGTTTGGTGTGACGTCATTGGACCCCCGCTCCGGAGCAATGAGCTCACGAGTGGCTGCGTTGCCGGAGCAGATGATTTCCCATGAGGGGCAGATCAATGTTCCCTTTGCTGGGAGCATTGCGGCTGCAGGTAAATCACCGCAGCAGATTGAGGCAGAAATCGCTCGCCGCTTGAAGGGTAAAGCCAACCAGCCGCAGGTGATGGTGCGCGTGATCCGCAATGCTACGTCCAATGTGACTGTGGTTGGAGAAGTCGCCCAGAGTCAGCGCATGCCGCTGACTGCCAAAGGAGAGCGCCTGCTGGATGCCATTGCCGCTGCCGGTGGCGTGCGTCAGCCGGTGAATAAAGTGACGGTGCAGTTGGTGCGTGGTACGAAAGTGGCCAGCATGCCCTTGGATCGTGTGGTTCAAGCACCTGGGGACAATGTGCTGTTGGCGCCTGGCGATGTGGTGACGGTCAACTTCCAGCCTTTGAGCTTTACGGCGCTGGGTGCAACGGGCAAGAACGAGGAAATCAACTTTGAAGCCCAAGGTATTTCACTGGCGCAGGCATTAGCGCGTGCTGGCGGAATTCAAGATGCTCGTGCGGATGCCCGTGGCGTCTTCGTTTTCCGCTTTGAGGATCCAAAGGCGTTAGATGCCCGCTTGCGCGTGGGGCCTATGACGCCTGATGGACGTGCGCCAGTCGTATATCGGCTTGATCTGAAAAATCCTGCTTCTTTACTGGTTGCGCAGAATTTTCCGATTCGCAATAAGGACGTGGTTTACGTCGCTAATGCACCAGCGGCGGAGTTGCAGAAATTTATGAATATTGTGACTTCGTCAGTCTTCTCCGCTGCGAATCTTATTAATCTGACGAAATAATGGGTTCGGTCTGGTGAATGCATGCATCGTGATTGATATCACCCGTGCGCTTGACCGTGCCTTGCAGGGGCGGCTGCCGACTGGCGTGGATCGTGTGAGTCTGGAGTATGTGCGGCATTTTGGTGCCGATGCTCAAGCTTTGGTGCGATTTGGCGGGCGCTGGATTTTTATGTCGCTACGACGCTCTCGTAGGGTGTTCGATGCGCTGCTGCGTAATCCCCGGAAGGTGGATAGGGCTCGCCTGCGCTGGTGGGTTGGGTGCAGTTATGTGCAGGATTGGCGTCAGCCTGCGGCTGCCAGTGTGCTGCTGAATACTGGCCACAGTGGATTACAGGATGCCGGTTATGCAACTCGGGTTCAGAGATTGGGTCTACGGCCTCTGTATTTTTTGCATGATCTGATTCCTATTACGCACCCTGAGTATTGCCGCCCCGGGGAGGCCGCCAAGCATGAGCAGCGTCTGACGACGATGCTATCCACAGGCTGTGGCCTTCTTGCCAATTCAGCGGCCACTGCGGAGGAACTGCGGGGGTATGCACAGCGTATGGGTAGTGCGGTGCCACCGCTGGCGGTGGCATTGTTGGCGCCGGCGCGGTTGGCGCGCCCCCGGGCAGAGCGGCCATGGATGCCGCCATATTTCGTGATGCTGGGAACGATTGAGCCGCGAAAAAACCATTTGCTGCTGCTGAATGTGTGGCGGGCTTTGGTGCAGCGGGATGGAGAACGCGCTCCGCGTTTGGTCATTGTGGGTCAGCGGGGCTGGGAATGTGAGCAGGTGCTTGATCTGCTGGATCGCTGCGAGGCGTTGCGCGGCTTTGTGCTGGAGCGCCAAGGCTGTGATGACACCGAACTGGCGACTTTATTAGCTCATGCCCAGGCTTTGCTGTTTCCATCGTTCGCAGAGGGGTACGGTATGCCGTTGGTGGAGGCGCTGGCGGCGGGCGTGCCGGTGTTGGCCAGCGATCTGCCGGCATTTCGTGAAGTGGCCAGTGATGTGCCTGAATATCTAGATCCTCTGGATGGCCCTGGCTGGATACGTGCCATTGATGACTATGTGCACACGAATGGCACAAGGAGACGGGCGCAGTTGGCACGCATGCATGGCTGGCGAGCGCCGACGTGGAAGGCCCATTTCGATCAGGTCCACACACTGATGCGCCGCTGCTTGAGTACGGATTCGTTGTGATCCAGGACAGCATTTTGTATGCCCTGGGTTTTGCGTGGCGCAAGCGTGTTTTTTTGCGCGCCTGCTTCCCGGGGTTGAGCCTGGTGTTCGTGGATGCGCCTGAAGCGGTGCCGCCGGGTGCGCTGCTGGCGGTTTGGGGTGTGCCAGCGTTGCCGCTATTGGCTCCAGGTGTGCGGCTGGTGCGAGTTGAAGATGGTTTTCTGCGCTCAGTCGGCTTGGGGGCGGACTGGGTGCGCCCGATGTCGTGGGTGCTGGACCGACGAGGCATGTATTTCGATGCCACGGCTCCATCGGACATGGAGACGCTTCTGGCCACTACAGTGTGGAGTCCAGAGTTGTTGCAGCGTGCGGCGGCACTGAGGGAGATGATCGTTCATGAGGGGCTGACCAAGTACAACGTCGGTGTTGGCCAATGGTCTAGACCTGAGCGAGGGCAGCGGGTAATCCTGGTGCCGGGTCAGGTGGAGACGGATGCCTCCATCCGCTATGGCTCGCCAGTCGTACGCACCAATCTGGAGTTGCTGCGCAGGGTGCGGGTGGCTCATCCGGATGCCTATGTACTGTACAAGCCGCACCCTGATGTAGTAGCTGGCCTGCGTTTGCGGGGCGAGGCGGAGTCACGGGCGGTGGACTTCTGTGATGAATTGTTGGTGCATGTACCCATGCACTATTTGTTGGAACGTGTGGACGAAGTGCATGTAATGACTTCTTTGGCAGGGTTTGAGGCTCTGCTGCGTGGGCGCAAGGTTGTGTGCCACGGGCAGCCTTTTTATGCCGGTTGGGGATTGACCCAAGATCTGTTGCCTATGCCCCGGCGAGGACGTGAATTGTCCCTGGATGCGCTGGTTGCTGGCGCATTAATTCTCTATCCGCGTTATTTCGATACCCAAGGCGCGGCGTGTGGCACGCCGGAACAGACGCTGCAGGAACTCCTGACATGGCGCGATCGCTCGCGGGGAAGGCTGTCGTGGTCGCAACGTCTGTGGCGCCCTGTGCTGCAGTTGCTTGCGTGGTGGCAGGATGGCAAGCGTAGGAGAAGCGCGTGATCAAGGCACAGGTTTACGAGTCGATTCGCGAGATAGATCCTGCGGTCTGGGATGCGTTGCTCGATGCGCGTTCGTTGACGGTTACGCATGCGTTCTGGACGATTGTCGAGGAGTCGGGCCTCAATGATTTTCAGTATCGCTATGTGGTGTTCACCGATGAGGATGGTCAAACGGTGGGGCAGACGACGTTCTACATGGTGACCACTGATATCGCTATTTTTGCTCCGCAGTGGCTGCGCCGCACGCTGGAAAAGGTGCGCCTGGTCTTCCCGAGCTTTCTGAAGCTGAAGATGCTGGAGTGCGGTACGCCCATCATCCTGAATAGTCCACCACTGGTGCTGCATCCCGATCTGGCGTTGCAAGACATTATTCCGGTCTGGCACCGTACGCTGCAGGCGTATGCCCGTCGCAGCCGTGCGCTGGTGATGGTGCTGCGCGATTTTGAGTCGGAAGAGGCAGGCTGGTTGCATTTGCTGCGCGGCTGCGGCTACCACATCGTGCCGGGTCTGCCCAATACGTATTTGGATGTGCGCTGGGACACGATTGATGAATATCGTGATGACTTGAAAAGCTACTATCGCAGCAAGATCAACAACCACCTGCGCAAGAATGTGCAATTACAGGTTCGGCATGATCTGGTCGAGGACTTTGCCCCTTTGGCCGATGAGCTGTGCCGCCAATGGCTGATCGTGCATGAAAGGGCCAATGAGTTTCAGCGAGAGGTGTTGACGCCGACCTTTTACCGTGAGTTGTCGTCGGGGCTGGAAGGGGCCGCCAAGGTACTACGCTTTTTTCGTGACGATGTGTTTGTTGGGCATGCGTTGTTGCTGCATGACCGGGATACGCTGCGCTGGCTTTACTTTGGCCGCGCGGAGCCCGTCAACGACAGCTTGTACCTGTATGTTGCACAGGCGGTGATTGAAACGGCGATCAATTTGAAGGTGCGGCGTCTGGAGATGGGGTTGACCACCTATTCCGTCAAGCAAGACGTTGGGGCACGCCTGGAGTCCATTCATTTTGCGATTCGCTGTCCATGGGCTTTGCTCAATCCGTTTTTTGGCCTTGGCTATGCGCTGCTTAACAAACCGGCCAAGCTTGAGAACAAGATGATCTTCAAGTCCTCGCGGGTCAAGGAGGGCTGATGGATAGATCGCAGGATGCGAAGCCATGGATGCAGGCATATGCGGGTGTGCCCGTTGCGCTGACGGGAGCCTCGGGCTTTGTCGGCAGGCAATTGTTGCGGCGGCTGCAAGAGGTGGGTGCGCTCGTGACAGTGCTGGCTCGCGAGCCGGCCAGATTGGATCCTCAATTGGTGAGTCGTTGTACCGTGGTGCAGGGGGATTTGCTGGATAGGGCGGCGCTGGCGCGGCTGCTTTCCGGCGCGGTTCATGTCTTTCATTGCGCGGCAGATGTCGCGACTTGGGGGCATTTCGAGAATTATTTGCGCACCAATGTTCAGGGGGTGCAGGCGCTGCTTGACGAACTGTGCAAACAGCGCTCTACGCTGCGGCGCCTGGTTCATATATCAACGCTTGATGTCTATGGTTTTCCACGGTTGGCTGTCAGCGAGGATAAGCCGTTGGAGCCAGTGCGTTATGGCTATGGGGAAAGCAAGCGCCTGGGAGATTTGCTGGTGCAGAGCTTTTGTCGTCAGCACGCTCTGCCTTATGTGGTGATGCGGGCAGGCAACATCGTCGGGCCAGGCAGCCCGTTCGTCTCGCGCATCGCCAGCGCATTGCGCACGGGGCCAATGCTGTGCATCGATGGTGGGCGCCATCATGCCGGTTTGCTGGATGTAGAGAATTTGTTGGATGTCCTGCTGTGGGCGGGCATCAGCACCAGCGCAGCTGGGCAGGTCTATAACGTGCGTGACCCCTGGGCAGTCTGTTGGAGCGAATATTTACGTGATTTCCGTCAGGGGAGCGGCCTCAAGGGGTGGATGTTGGATTTGGACTATAGGCTGGCAATGCCGCTGGCCAGTGCTCTTTCTGCGCCTTGGCGTTGGCTTGATTTGCAGAGTGAGCCATTGCTGCATCCACTGATCGTGCAGATCTTTGGGCGTACATGTGGTCATTCGATTGATAAGCTGCTTGCCCATGGGGGCCCCATCGGGCGTGTGGATTACGCCTCGAGCATGCGGGAAAGTCTTACCTGGCTTGCCGCACAACCGAGTTTCACCCCAAAAAAGATCTGAGTGTCGTGCGCCATTTTCTTTTTCTGCAGGGCATGCCCTGCGATTTTTTCAGGCTTGTGGGCGACGAATTGCAGCGCAACGGCCATGGTGTTTCGCGCATCAATTTGTGCTTTGCCGATTGGCTTTTTTGGCATGACCCGCGTGCCATGAGCTTTCGTGGTCGGTTGACTGACTGGGATGATTTTCTGCGACGCTTTATCGCCGCACGTGGTGTGACTGACATCGTATTGCTTGGCGAGCAGCGCAAATATCACAAGCAGGCGGTAGCCCTTGCGCATGAGCTGGGGCTTCGTGTGATGGTGACTGATTTTGGTTATTTCAGGCCAGACTGGATCACCCTGGAAGCCAATGGTATGGGCCGGGATTCCAGCATGCCGCGCAATCCTGCCGTTATTTATGCAGAGGCACGGGGATTGCCTGCAGTGGATTTCGCACCGGTTTTCAAGGACAGCGATTGGCGTATGTCGCTGGGCGATCTGCTGGGGAGCTTTGGCAATATGGTGCTGAAGTTGCTATATCCTTTTTATCAGCAATCCATTGAGCGGCCTCATCCAGTGATTTACTTTCCTGCGATGGGTTTGTCGCTGCTGTTACGGCGTCTGCGAAAAAAGCATAATGCAGAAAAATGCCGGCAGGTGGGTAAACGACCACAACCTTTTTACCTCTTCCCATTGCAGCTTGATCATGATTTTCAGATTCGAGCCTACTCTCCTTACAAGGGAATGAGAGATGCAGTGGATGAGGTGCTGAAATCGTTTGCTGAGCATGCTCCAGAAAACAGCGAGCTAGTCATCAAGATGCATCCTTGGGATCCTGGACTCATCAATTGGAAACAATGGATTGGCAGCAGTGCCAAGCGTCTGGGCATCACCGATAGGGTTCACTATCTGGAGGCTGGTGTGCTGGATGAAATGTTGGGGAAGGCCATTGGTGTTGTGACGGTCAACAGTACATCAGGGCTCAGGGCCTTGCAGTTGAGACGGCCAGTGCAAGTTTTGGGAGATGCTGTCTTCGATATTGCCGGGCTGACGCATGCAGGTGGTTTGCATGCTTTTTGGTGCAGTGCCAGTGCCCCAGATCCGAATTTGCTCGATTCATTCATCAGGTTGCTGGTTGCACGCACTCAGTTGCGGGGAGTTTTTTTTCATCCTGCTGGCAAGCGTGCCGCAGTATCCTCATTTGTCAGTCGTCTGTTGATGGCTAAATTCTGATGTATGTAGACCGATTTGCGTTAGAATATTTTTGCTTACTGAGGCAAGTAAACTGATAATGCATTAGTGCGTGTCATTGCCGGAATGATTCTTACATCGCTGGGGCGTTGTTGCATAAATCGACGCTCTTCAAGCGGTAGGCTTGCTGCATGAGTCAGCCCCGCAAGTCCCGCTACCGAACTACCAACTGGAAACAGTACAACGCAGCCCTGAAAGCTCGGGGTTCTTTGACGGTGTGGCTGAACAAGGACATGTGCTGGTTTGCCACTGCAAGTGGCAAACGCGGACGCAGTCCGAAGGGCACTGTTGCATAAATTCAGTTTGAGGCGAGTTACCCCAAACCCCAGCCGTGGCTATGCCACGGCTGCCGTCTGAGGACGGCCAAGGGCGTTGTTGCATAAATCGCTGTGCCGCAGGCCGTAGGCTTGCTGCATGAGTCCATCCAACAAAACTCGCTATCGAACCACGAACTGGAAGCAATACAACGCAGCCCTAAAAGCTCGTGGCTCTCTGTCGATTTGGCTGGACAAGCGCATAACCTGGTTTGCCGCTGCCAGCGGCAAACGCGGGCGCAGCCCGAAGTTCTCTGATGCTGCCATCCAGTTTTGCTTGACGCTCAAGAACCTGTTCGGGCTAGCTCTCAGACAAACCACCGGCTTGGTGGAGTCGGTGCTACAACTGTGCGGCCTTGCATGGCCAGTTCCTGACTTCAGCACCCTGTGCAGGCGGCAGCGAGACTTGAATGTTCAGATCCCGTACTCCGCCAGCAAAGCAGGCTTGCACCTTCTAGTTGATTCCACGGGCATCAAGTTTCTTGGTGAGGGTGAATGGAAGTGCAAAAAGCACGGTGCTGAATACCGTCGTCAGTGGCGCGAACTGCACATAGGCATCGATGCCGACACCTTGCAGATTCGTGCAATCTGCGTGACGAGCAATAACGTCAGTGATGCTTCTGCACTATCAGACTTGCTGGCGCAGTTGCCACCAGATGAAGCGCTCAAGAGCCTTACTGGCGATGGTGCCTACGACACACAGCCTGCTTACGAAGCGGTCGTCAGGCATGGAGCCATTCCCATCATTCCTCCACGCAAGAATGCTCGAATCCGCAAGGGAGCTGTGTTTAGGTATCGCAATGCAGCGATTTCCTCGTGCAGGCGACTGGGTCGGAGCATCTGGAAGCGCTGGATTGGCTACCACCGGCGAAGCTTAGTGGAAACCAAGATGAACTGCGTCAAACGATTAGGTGAACGGGTGATGTCTCGCACCTTTGAGCGCCAAGTCAACGAGCTGCATATCCGAGCAGCCATATTGAACCGATTCACTGAGCTGGGCCGTCCTCAGACGGTAGCCGTGGCATAGCCACGGCTGGGGTTGGGGGCAGCTCGTCTCGAACTTGATTTATGCAACAGCGCCACGAGCTGCACATTCGAGCAGCCATATTGAATCGATTTACAGAACTTGGCCGTCCTCAGACGGCAGCCGTGGCATAGCCACGGCTGGGGTTTGGGGTAGCTCGTCCAAAACTGGATTTATGCAACAGCGCCCTTTGTTTTTAAATATCCATTTAAATATATCAAATATATTTGATATGCAAATATCAGCATTGTTTAAAATGAGTATGCGCTTGTGTTGCACAGCGCAACCAGCCGCTCGATCATTGATCGGCCGCTTCTCTCGCTCGACATCCTGAGCTTCCCCCATGTTTTGCCGCCTGAATTGATCAGGTAGTTTGCTCGCGCATGCGTTTTGAACGCTTGTGTAGCGTAGCCGTGCCTGTCAATTTGAGGTCGTGAGCCTTGGGGAAGTATTGGGCAGCACAGGGCACTTCTTTCCCACTTTTCCCTTTTGGAGTTTTTCTATGACTGATACAGGTCAGGCCGCCGCATGCCAGAACGATTCTTCTCCTGGTTCTCAACACAAGGCTGCTGCTGGTACGCCCTTGTTTGCCCTGGGCCAGGTACTGGCCACACCTGGGGCATTGGAGCTATTGGAAACCCATCAACTGACTGCACTGCCATTTGTGCTGCGCCATGTTTCGGGTGATTGGGGCGATATTTGTGCCGAAGATCGCCAAGCCAACGCTGATGCTTTGCAGTACGGCTACAGGCTGATGTCGGTGTATGAGCTTTCCAAGACAGAACGCTTGTGGATCATCACAGAAGCTGACCGCAGTAGCACCACGCTGTTGTTGCCCGAGGAGTACTGATGCTGGGGCGGCACTTTGTGGTGCACTCGCAGCTGAGTGTGGGCCGCTCAGGTGCAATGGCCTATCAAAACAAGCTGCTGTTGCGCCAGGGCGAGAACGACATGGCTTGCGGGCACCATTGCGTGCTGATGGCATTGATGCTGTTGGGTCAGGTGTCACGCGATGCGCTGTATGAAAGCGACCTTGACGCCCGCCTGATGGAAGTGAGCGCCATGGGCCAAGCTCTGTACTTTAGCGGCTGTAGCAGCGCAGCCATCAGAGAGCAGTTTGCCCCGTTTTCTGAACAACTGCAGTGCCGCCAACTGCGCCGCAATGTCGAGGCCCGCACGGTGGCTGCATTGGAATCTGACCATGTGTGCCTGGTGCGCTTCATTTCCCCCAGCTACAGCCATTGGGTGCTGGCAGTGGGTGTGATGTATGCCGATGGCAAACCACATTCCTTGCTGGTACTCGACCCTTTGATGGACGGTGTGCCACTCACTCCCTGGAATGCCTTGCTGGAGCATTGGGGCAGCAAAAAGCTGCGCAACACCAATGCCCGCTGGTCAGAAAAAGCCACCTTGGACAAGGTGGTGCAAGTCGGTTTGCGCAGTCGCCGTGGTACGGCCATTGCGCTGGCTTGAGTTTCAGTTTCTCGCTCTCTTTCTTCTGATTTCCCTTGTGCACGTTGTGCGCCTGGTGCTTGGCTTTTGAAGCTGCACTCAGGTGCCGTTGCGGCGTGCCTGTTTTGAAAGTTTGACCATGCACCCTTATCACCTGAGGTGGTACCGCTACCGGCGTTTGTTGGCGGCGGTGATGACATTGCCTGCACTGGATGCCTGTACGCCTGTTCCGCATGAATTGAGTGGGCAGTGGCCGTGCTGCTTCAATGGCTGTGCCGAAGCTGGGCGTTATGTACATGCAGCCAAGCCGTGCATGGAGCCGCAATCGGCCATGGTGCTCGAATTGGCCGATGCGGCGTTGCAGTCGGTTGAGCCAATTAGTCAGCGCACCGCTGCATGGCAGGCATTTGCACGGTGTGCGGTGCCCCAGTTGGGCTTGGGCAGCTTTGCACGGCTGGTGGCACTGCTGCAGCAATACGGGCCTGATGAAGATGCCGAATTGGCCCTTTTGCTGTGGCAAGGTGAAATCACCCAGCAAACATCTGCCATCAAGGCCGTGCAGCGTCTGCGAAGCATCGTGGCGTTCTTGCAAAGCCAGGGCATCAAGGATGCAGCCAGTTGGTTGCAGTGGCGGGATTCGGCAGATGCGCAAGCGGTTGTGCACGGTACGCCGCATCAAGCACCAGACGCGGTTCACGCTTTGCTGTGGCACTTGGACAGCGGGCGCTGTGATGTGCCCTGGGTGCTGACGTTTGCAAGGCGGGTGCTGGGGCTGGCTCCTGCGCATGGTCACGTCATGCTGGCTATTCAAGAAATGGCCGAAGCCATGAACCTGAGTGCCAAGGCTTTGGCGAAGCGCATAGCGTGGCATGAACGGCTGTTTCAAGCTTTGGGCGATGTGCCCGAGCTTCGACTGGCGTGGTGGCGGTGCGTGAAGCGCACTTTGCAGGCTCAACTGACCAACGCTACATCAGCCAAACTGCAAGTGCAGGGAGTCAAAGAGCCTTTGCCGCTGTCACTGGCCGTGCACCTGCGCCAAGGTCAACCCACGCTGACGATTCAGCTGCCGCGTGCGTTTGGTGCTGCACCAGCATGGCCCAACTTGACCATGGTGCAGCTACGGCAAGAGAGCTGGGGGACTGGGCTGGGGCTACGCTTGCTGCTGCAAGGCGAAGGCGTGTTGCCAGCTCAGCTGCAACTAGCTATCGCCAAGCGCTGGAAAGCAGTGCAATTGCAGCCACCTGTGTTTGAGCGCATCAGTGCCGCAAAGTGGGAAGTCAGTTGCTGTTGGTGCGATGGGTTGTGGAAGCCTTCAAACCTAGATCAGGCTGAAGTTAAGACTTGGGCCATCGACACGGCGCTGCAGGTGCTGGAATATGTGCTGGTGCTCAAGGGCATGTTCGCTGAGCTTCAGGCAACAAAAAAGCCCTGAGCGGTTGGGGTTCAGGGCTTTGAGTGCAGGGTAGCTAAGGAGCGATTGCTTATATTTTATGCAAACAATTCCGTATAACCAAGCGTATAACGACATGTTGATTTTTTAAAATTCCGTTATAAATCAACAACTTACACTAGATCTTGGCGGAGGCTGTGAGATTCGAACTCACGGAAGGATCACTCCTTCGGCAGTTTTCAAGACTGCTGGTTTAAACCACTCACCCAAACCTCCGGATGGCAGGATTCTACACAAGGATTGTGCGCCGTTCGGCATTATGCGCATCTTTGCCTTATCTATGAAAACCATAGCGTATGGCGCTTGCTGTATCTCGACGGGCGCTCACTTTTCATCATGGCGTCTGCCATGAGCGTTTGCTGCGCGCGTTACAGGCCGCCGTGAATGAACGAAGGGCTCAAAGCTCAAGGCAGGGTATGGGGCAAAACAAAACGCCCCTGAGGGCGTTTTGTTGCCGCCTCGGGCGGGATGCCCGAGAGGTGCCGTTTGATCAGCTGCGCAGTGCGATGGCCTGAGCGGCTGCCAGAGCGGTCATGTTGACCACGCGGCGCACGGTGGAGGAGGGGGTCAGCACGTGGGCGGAGGCCGAGCAGCCCATCAGGATGGGGCCGATGGTAGTGCCATGGCCGCCCGTGGTCTTGAGCACGTTGAACAGGATGTTCGCGGCGTCGAGGTTGGGGCAGATCAGCACGTTGGCAGCGCCGGTCAGCGAGGACTCCAGCAGGGAGTGGCTGCGCACGTTGGCGTCCAGAGCAGCGTCGCCGTGCATTTCGCCATCGCATTCGATGCCGGGGTTGGCGGCGGCGAACAGGTCGCGTGCAGCGCGCATCTTGCGGGCCGAGCCGCGTGTGGACGAACCGTAGTTGCTGTGCGAGAGGAAGGCAACCTTGGGTGGCAGGCCGAAGCGTGCCACTTCGTCGGCAGCCATCTTGGCGATCTCTGCCAGTTCTTCGGCGCTGGGAGCGTCGTTGATGTAGGTGTCGGCCACGAACAGCGTGCCCGATTCCAGCATGACGGCGTTCACGGTTGCGAACTCGTTGGCGCCCTTCTTCAGGCCCAGCACGTCTTCCAGATGGGCCAGGTGGCTGTCGAAACGGCCCACCAGGCCGCACAGCATGGCGTCGGCATCACCCAGGTGCACCATCAGGGCGGCGATCAGGGTGTTGGAGCGGCGCACCGCAGCCTTGGCGGCTTCGGGAGTGACGCCGTTGCGGCCCATCAGCTTGTGATAGGTTTCCCAGTACTGGCGGAAGCGAGGGTCGTCTTCGGGGTTGCAGATTTCCACGTCCTTGCCCAGCTGCATGCGCAGGCCTGCCTTGGCAATGCGGGCTTCGATGACGGCGGGGCGACCGATCAGGATGGGCTTGGCCAAGCCGTCGTCCACGGCAACCTGCACGGCACGCAGCACGCGCTCGTCTTCACCTTCGGCATAGGCCACGCGCTGCAGATTGGCCTTGGCGGCTGCAAACACGGGGCGCATGAACATGCTGGTCTGGTAGACGAAGCGCGTCAGGCTTTCGCGGTAGGCGGCGATGTCCTCGATGGGGCGGGTGGCGACACCGGATTCGGCGGCTGCCTGTGCCACGGCGGGAGCGATGCGCAGGATCAGGCGCGTATCGAAGGGCGTGGGGATCAGGTAGTCGGGGCCGAAGGTCAGCTCCTTGCCCTGGTAGGCGGCGGCGACTTCGTCGCTGACGTCCTGCTTGGCCAGGGCGGCGATTTCACGCACGCAGGCCAGCTTCATGGCTTCGGTGATCTTGGTGGCGCCGCAGTCCAGCGCGCCACGGAAGATGTAGGGGAAGCACAGGACGTTGTTGACCTGGTTGGGATAGTCGGAGCGGCCGGTAGCCACGATGCAGTCCGGGCGGATGGCCTTGGCCAGTTCGGGGCGGATTTCGGGCTCGGGGTTGGCCAGGGCCAGGATGATGGGCTTGTCGGCCATGGTCTTGACCATGTCGGCAGTCAGCACGCCGGGAGCGGAGCAGCCCAGGAACACGTCGGCGCCGTCGACCACGTCGGCCAGGGTACGGGCTTCGGTGTTCTGTGCGTAGCGCTGCTTGGATGCGTCCAGACCACCGGGGCGGCCTTCATAGATCACGCCCTTGGAGTCCACCATATAGACATTGGAGCGCTTGATGCCCAGGCCCACCATCACGTCCACGCAGGCAATGGCTGCCGCGCCGGCGCCGGAGACGGCCACCTTGACGGCGCCGATGTCCTTGCCCACCAGTTCCAGGCCATTGAGCAAGGCGGCGCTGGAGATGATGGCCGTGCCGTGCTGGTCGTCATGGAACACCGGAATGTTCATGCGCTTGGACAGCTCCTGCTCGATGTAGAAGCACTCGGGAGCCTTGATGTCTTCCAGGTTGATGCCGCCCAGGGTGGGCTCCATCGAGGCAATGATGTCGATGAGCTTGTCGGGATCGCGCTCGGCCAGTTCGATGTCGAACACGTCCACGCCGGCAAACTTCTTGAACAGGCAACCCTTGCCTTCCATCACGGGCTTGGAAGCCAGCGGGCCGATATCGCCCAGACCCAGCACCGCGGTGCCGTTGGTGATCACGCCGACCAGGTTGCCGCGCGAGGTGTATTCGGCAGCAGTGGAGGGGTCCGCCTCGATGTCCAGGCAGGGATAGGCCACGCCTGGCGAGTAGGCCAGGGACAGGTCACGCTGGTTGGACAGGGGCTTGGTAGGTGTGACGGAAATCTTGCCTTTGACGGGGCTGCGGTGGTATTCGCGGGCCGCATCGCGCAGGGCTTGTTCGGCGGAGGACAGGTTTTGTGTCATACGAAATATTTATCAGCAAGTTGCTTCTCGGAGCTTACCGGATGGCAAGAAGCATTTTGAGTCAGGTCTGTTTTGCTTCAACTGTATCGACAACAAACCCCCTGGCGCACTGTGGGGCGGCAGGGGGCTTGGGCTGGCCGGTAAGCCAGCGTTCGCTTCAGGACTGGCGTTTAGTGAGCGTCAGCCTCACGTGCTGCGTTGATGGCAGCGCTGTTGTCTTTGGCGGCTCCGTTAAAGAAAAGATTCAATGCCACGGCGGTAATCGAGGACAGCAGGATACCGGATTCAATCAGCGGATGGATGGAATGGGGCATCCACTGACGGAAATTAGGGGCAACCAGAGGAATCATTCCCACGCCGATGGACACTGCCACGATCATGGCGTTGTTCTTGTTGTTGCGGAAATCCACGTTGGCCAGGATGCGGATGCCGGTGGAGGCCACCATGCCGAACATCACCAGACCCGCGCCGCCCAGAACCACGGTGGGCAGGGATTCGATCAGCGCACCCATCTTGGGCAGCACGCCCAGGACGATGAGGATCACGCCACCGGCCACGCAGACCCAGCGGCTGAGCACGCCGGTCACGGCCACCAGACCCACGTTCTGGGAGAAGCTGGTGTAGGGGAAGGTGTTGAAGATGCCGCCGATCAGGGTGCCCAGACCGTCGGTGCGCAGACCGCGGGTCAGTTCGTCCTGTGTGATGTCGCGCTTGGCCATGTCGCCCAGGGCCAGGAACATGCCGGTGGATTCGATCATCACGACCACCATCACCAGACTCATGGTCAGGATCAGGATGGGGTCGAAGACAGGCATGGCGATCTGGAAGGGCAGTACCAGCGTGAACCACTCGGCCTTGGCGACCTTCTCGAAGTTCATCAGGCCCATGGCCACGGAGATCACGCCGCCGATCAAGATGCCCATCAGCACCGAGATATTGGCCAGGAAGCCCTTGGCAAAGCGTGCGATCAGCAGGATGGACAGCAGCACGATGCCCGAGACCGCAGCGCCTTGCAGATCGGCGTACTTGGGGTTGGGCATGGTGGGCAGCACCGAGAAGCCCTTGGGGATGGCGGGCAGCGAGGAGCCGGGAGCGCCGGCCATGGCCTGGGCCTCGGCCAGCCACTTCAGGTGCTCGGGGTTTGGCACGGAAGGGGCGGTCGGGCCCACGGGGTTGCCGAAGATCCAGTTGATGCCCACACGCATCAGGCTGATGCCGATGACGGCGATGATGGTGCCGGTCACGACCGGTGGGAAGAAGCGCAGCATGCGGCTGATGAGTGGCGCAATGAGGATGGAGATCACCCCCGCGCCTATCACCGAGCCAAAGATCAGGCCTGCGCCGGCATTGCCGCCAGTGCTCTGTGCCATGGACACCATGGGGGCCACGCTGGCAAAAGTCACGCCCATCATCACGGGCAGCTTGATGCCGAACCACTGGGTTGCGCCCATGGCCTGGATCAGGGTGACCAGGCCGCAGACGAACAGGTCGGCGGATATCAGGTGCGCGACCTGCTCAGGGGGGAGGTTCAGGGCACGGCCCACGATCAGCGGCACGGCGACGGCGCCGGCATACATGACCAGAACGTGCTGCAGACCTAAGGCGGTGAGTTTGCCAAATGGCAGAACCTCATCCACGGGATGCACTTGGGATGTCATAAAAACATGTCTCCTCACTCTATATTGGCTTCAGGTTGGCATGCGATTCGCGAACGGCATGCAATCCATACAAAAAGTGTATACAGCTCATAACGCACGGCATCTAGCGGTAAACCCTGCTCAAAATTCAGTTTCTGGATGGCGTGTTAATAGTTATGTTTTTTGCGCATAACCATCTAAGGTAATTACCGATTGCTATCAAATATGTAGCTTATGAGGCTTTGTTTTTCTAATTTTCAGAATAAAACATATTGAAACCTATTGATATCAAACGGTAGGTGCTTTGTTTTTCATAGCAAATCTTGCGCGATATGCAATCGGCGCGGATCTGGCTCCGGTTATGCGCGCGCAGGTTTCGGGTCTTGAAACATCTAGTGAAAGAAAGTGCGTTGCCGTCTCGAGGCCGGTTGCATGCATTAGCGTTGAAGAAGGTGCAAAAAAAGGGCATCAAGCCCGGAATTGGTGCACCGCTGTGCAAAAGCGTGCATGGGGACCTGCAAAGAGCTCATGCCTAGTCATGGGACCTAAATTGGTGCAAAAACCATGCCGAGCTGCTGCACAAGCAAAAAAAGGCGACCTTGAGGTCGCCTTGAGAGTGGAATTCGTCTGCGCTGCTGCAGGACGGGCTGAACGCCTTGTGCCGCCTTGGCGCCTTCAGTGCATGCCCGCCGCCATGGCCGAAGCCTGAACTGGACTGCTCTGACGTGGTGCGAAGCTGGCCATGAGCAGCGCCGCTGCTGCTGGCATGGCTGCAGCCCAGGCCAGCCAAGTCAGGCTCAGGCCCTGTGCAATCACGGCTCCGCCCAGCCAAGCGCCCAGGGCATTGCCCAGATTGAAGGCCGCGATATTGAGGCTGGATGCCAGATTCATGCCGGCTTCGCCAGCCGATTGCAGCACACCCATCTGCAGCGGCGCGACAGTGGCAAAGGCGGCAATGCCCAGCAGCAGCACAAAGGCAATCGCCAGGGGCGTGCTCGCAAACATCCAGCGGCCCGCGATCAGCACCAGCATCAAGGCGGCCAGCGACACCCACAGCGCGCGCTGCACGCCAAAGCGGTCGGCCAGCTTGCCACCCGCATGGTTGCCCAGGGCCAGGCCCGCGCCGAACAGCAGCAGGGTGAACGCAATCATGCGGTTGTCCATTCCCGTGATCTGGGTCAGCAGCGGCTCTATATAGGTATAGAGGGTGAAGACGCCGGCAAAGCCGATCACCGTCAGCAGCAGGCCGCGCCACATGGGGCGATTGCGCAGCACGGTCAGCTCCTGTGTCAGGCCCTGAGGGCTGGGCATGCTCAGCTCGCGTGGCACATGGCGCAGCAGGATCAGCAGTGCGATCACACCGATGCCGCTGACGCTGGCAAAGGCCATGCGCCAGCCCCAGTGCTGGCCGATCCAGGTGCCGAAGGGAACGCCCAGCAGCGTGGCCAGGGTCAGGCCGGAAAACATCAGTGCAATGGCCGAGGCTTTCTTTTCGGGCGCCACCAGTTGCGTGGCGACGACCGCACCCACGCCGAAGAAGGTGCCGTGGGTCAGCGAGGTTAGCACGCGTGCCGCCAGCAGCCAGCCATAGCTGGGCGCCAGAGCGGCGGCGGCATTGCCGGCGATGAACAGCAGCATCAGGCTCAGCAGCAGCAGCTTGCGTGGCCAGCGGCGCGAGGCCAGCGTGAGAACGGGAGCGCCCACGGCGACGCCCACGGCATAGCCCGAGATCAACGTGCCCGCCGTGGGGATGGAGATATGAAGATCCTGACTGACCTGGGTCAGCAAGCCCATGATGATGAATTCCGTGGTTCCGATGCCGAAGGCACCGGCGGCCAGAGCAAGCAATGCTGCAGGCATGAAAACGTCCTTGTGAAAATTCCGCGAAGGGCTGAACTGTGAACCTGCAGCAGAAGGCGCGCTAGCCCTTGATGCGGACATTCATTTGTTCCTGCAGGGAATAAATCGCATCTTTATGATGTGATTCATGAAGAAATCCATGGCTATGCCTTCGCTGCAGGAGCACAGCGCGGACCGCTTTGTGGAGCTGCAGACCTTTGTGCAGGTGGCCCAGCAGGGCAGCTTCTCGGCAGCGGCGCGTCTGCGCGAGGTCTCGCCCTCTGCCGTCAGCAAGATCGTGGCCCGGCTCGAGACCCGGCTGGGCGTGCAGCTGCTGCGCCGCAGTACCCGGCGGCTGGAGCTGACGGCCGAGGGAGAGCAGTTGCTGGAGCAGGGCCGGCAGCTGCTGACGGACTGGCTGGCGCTGGAATCCTCGGTCACCCGGCAGGGCCAGCCCACTGGAGTGGTGCGCATCAATGCCAGCTCGTCCACGGGCAATCGCCTGCTGGTGCCACTGGTCGGTCCGCTCATGCAGATCTGGCCGGGCCTGCAACTGGACCTCAGCTTTACCGATCACGTCGTGGACCTGATAGCGGCTCGCGCCGATATCGCCTTGCGCTGGGGAGAGCTGCCGTCTTCGGACATGGTGGCGCGCAAGCTGGGCCACACGCGCCAGGTGATCGTGGCCTCGCCGGATTATCTGCAGCGCTTTGGCAGACCGCAGCATCCCGATGAGTTGGCAGGCCATGTGCGCATTGGCTGGAACTACCCGCGGGCCATACCGCACTGGCCGTTTGTGGTGGCGGGCAAGGCGGTGACGGTGAGCATGGGGGAGGTGCTGCGCGTCAACGACGGCGAAGCCATGGCCAATCTGGCCAAGGCCGGGGCGGGCCTGGCGAGGCTGTCGCTCTATCACGCCTGGGACGATTTGCATGCGGGCAGGCTGCAGGTGTTGTTGGAGGATTTCAATCCCGGGGATCTGCAACCCATCCATGCCGTGTATGTGGGCAAGCCCGGCCAGTTGCCAGTGAGGACGCGGGCGGTGCTGGATTTTCTGGCCAGCCATGTGGACCTGAGCCATGCCGAGCAAATGCCCGCCGGCCTGCTGGTGTTGCGCACATAAAAAAAGAGCCCGGACGAATCCAGGCTCCTTGAAAAACCTCCATCCAGACAGAAGAAGGCTAGGCGTTCAAACGGTGTTTGGTGCTCAGGCAGTCAGGTCCACCAGCGAGCGGGCCACCACCTTGGTGGCACGGCGCAGGTCTTCCAGCACCAGGCGCTCGTCGGAGCGCTTGGCATGCGATTCCAGCACGGTGCGGGGGCCGGCGCCGTAGATCACGCCGGGGATGCCGCGCTCGACATACAGGCGCACGTCGGTGTACAGAGGCGTGCCCACTGCAGGAGGCACTTCGCCGAAGATGGCTTCGCCATGCTTCTGGATGGCGTCGACCAGGGGCTTGTTGCCGTCCAGGGGGGTCATGGCGTTGGCCAGCAGCAGGCGCTTGATGTCCACGCGCACGGCGTCTTCGCCGGTGTAGCCGCCCTGGGTATTGAAGTCTTCGATGGCCTTGGCGATCACAGCACGGATGCTGGCTTCCACTTCCACAGGATTCTCTTCAGGAATCATGCGGCGGTCGATCTTGAGCATGACCTTGCCGGGCACCACGTTGGTGTTGGTGCCGCCGTCGATGCGGCCGACATTCAGGTAGGGGTGCTTGATGCCGGGCACTTGCGAAGTGACTTGCTTGTACTTGACGTTTTCGCCGTACAGAGCAGTCAGCAGCACGGCCGTGGCTTGCAGCGCGTCCACACCGGTGTGGGGCACGGCGGCGTGAGCCATCTTGCCCTGCACGGTGATTTCCATCTGCAGGCAGCCGTTGTGAGCGGTAACTACTTCGTAGCTGAAGCCCGCTGCAATCATCAGGTCGGGCTTGGTCAGGCCCTTTTCCAGCAGCCAGCCGGGGCCCATGATGCCGCCGAACTCTTCGTCATAGGTGTAGTGCAGCTCCACTGCGCCCTTGCTGGGCTTGGCCACGGCTTCCAGAGCACGCACAGCGAAGGTGAAGGAGGCGAAGTCGCTCTTGCTTACGGCAGCGGCGCGGCCATAGAGCTTGCCGTCTTCGATCTCGGCGCCGTAGGGGTCCTTGGTCCAGCCTTCGCCCGGAGGCACCACGTCGCCGTGGGCGTTCAGGGCGATGGTGCGGCCACCGTCACCGTAGGGGCGGCGCACGATCAGGTTGGTGATGGACTCCATGCCATAGGCCTTGACGTCGGCTTCGGGCACGACGTGCTTCTCGGCGTCGAAGCCGAAGCCTTTGATCAGCTCGGCAGTGCGTTCGGCGTGGGGTGCGTTGTTGCCGGGAGGCGTGTCCGTGGGCACTTGCACCATGGCCTGCAGAAACTTCACTTCTTCGTCGAAGTGCTCGTCAATCCATGCATCGATGGCGGCGTAGGTGGCTTGCTTGTCTTGATTCATATTGGTCATTGCTGTTCTTGAGCCAGTTGGTGGAGGAGGTGGGTGAAGGCATCCACGGACAGTTGCATGTCGTCGGAGGTGGAGGCTTCCAGCGGGTTGTGGCTGATGCCGGCGTTCATGCCGCGCACGAACAACATGGCCTGAGGCATGATCTCGTGCAGCTTCATGGCGTCGTGACCGGCGCCGCTGGGCATGCGGAACAGGGGCACGCCCAGTGCGTCGACAGCGTTTTCCCAGCGTTTCTGCCATTCGGGAGCACTGGGCGCAGCCGCTGCCTTCATGGACAGATCGGTGGTGTAGCGCAGGCCGCGGCGTTCGGCGATCGCAGCCATCTCGGCCATGATGTCGTTGATCATGGCGTCGCGCTGCTCGTTGGTGGGCGCGCGCAGGTCCAGCGAGAACTGGCAGCGGCCGGGCACCACGTTGACCGAGCCTGAAGGCACGTTCAGCTGGCCGATGGTGGCCACGCTGTCGCCATCCTGGTCGGCGCGCTTTTCGATGTACAGCGACAGCTCGGCCACGCCGGCTGCGGCGTCGCGGCGGCGGTCCATGGGCGTGGTGCCTGCGTGGCTGGCCATGCCGATGAATTCGCAGACATAGCGGGCGCTGCCGTTGATGGAGGTGACGATGCCCAGGGGGATGTCCAGCTCGTTGAGTACGGGGCCCTGCTCGATGTGCACTTCCACAAAGCCCAGGTACTTGGCGGGGTCACGCTCCAGCTTGGGGATGTCGTCGATGCACAGGCCCGCATGCAGCATGGCTTCGCGCAGCGTGATGCCGTCGGCGTCCTTTTGCTCCAGCCATTCCTGCTTGAAGTCGCCTACCAGGGCGCCCGAGCCCAGGAAGGTGGCCTTGTAGCGCTGGCCTTCCTCTTCCGAGAAACCCACCACTTCGATGTTGAAGGGCAGACGCTTGCCTTGCTGGGCCAGTTGCTTGACGCAGGCCATGGGCACAAAGATGCCCAGGCGGCCGTCGTACTTGCCGCCGTTGCGCACGGTGTCGTAGTGGCTGCCGGTCAGCAGGGTCTTGGCGCCTTCGGTGGCGGCCTTGTAGCGGCCCACCACATTGCCCACGGCGTCGATCTCGACCTCGTCGAAGCCGATCTCGCGCATCCAGTGGCTGATGCGCTGGGCGCAGGCGCGGTGGGCGTCGGTCAGATAGGTCACCGTCAGCTGGCCTTTTTCGGCGTAGCCGGGGTCGCTGTTGGTGGACAGGCGTTCCTGCCAGTCCCAGACTTCGTTGCCTTCGACGGGCTCGTAGCCGAACTTGTCGTTCAGGCGGATCTCGGCGATGCGGTGGATGTTGCGCAGTGCCTCGGCCTGTTCGTAGGCAGGGTGGTTGAACATGCGGCGTTCGAAGGTCGCAATGATCTCGGCCTTGCTCAGACCCAGACCGCGCGCGCCGCGCACGGCCAGGATGAAGGGGAAGCCGAAGCGCTTGCCGTATTCGGCGTTGAGCTTGCGGATGTGCTCCAGCTCTTCGGGCGTGCAGTTGGTCAGGCCAGCCTTCTTCTGCTCATTCGTCGATTCGGCGGTGAGCGTGTTGGTCTCCATCTGCTTGCCGGCCAGCTCCGGGTGAGCGCGGATCAGATCGAGCTGGGCCTGCTCGCTGGACTCGGCCAGCACCTTGGCCATGGCGTGCTTGATATGCGCCATGGACTTGAAGGGACGCTGCTCCAGTGCCTTGGCGGCAATCCAGGGCGAGTGCTCGTACAGGCCATCGAGCAGGTCGGTGGCGGTTGCCGCATCGGCGGCATTCAGTTGTTCCAGGGTCAAAGCCATGTCGCAATCAATCCTTGCAGGGGAAACGCTCGGCCCAGTGACGAGCCAAATCAATACGGCGGCACACCCACACGTTGTCGTGCTTCTGGATGTGGTCGAGGAAGCGCTGCAGCGCTGTAATCCGGCCGGGACGGCCCAGCAGTCGGCAGTGCATGCCTATGCTCATCATCTTGGGGGCGTTGTCGCCGCTGGCATTGCCCTCGGCGTACAGGACATCGAATGTGTCCTTCATGTACTGGAAGAACGGATCGGCATGCGAGTAACCCTGGGGCAGAGCAAAGCGCATATCGTTCACGTCCAGTGTGTAGGGAACGATGAGCTGGTTGTGCGTCGTGCCGTCGCTCTTGGCGACCTTCATCCAGAAAGGCAGGTCGTCGCCGTAGTAATCGCTGTAGTAGGTAAAGCGACCGGCATCGGCCACGATGCGGTGGCTGTTGGGGCTGTCGCGGCCGGTGTACCAGCCCAGGCCGTGGTCGCCGCCCGCGCCGTACAGCTCTTCAAAAATGTCCACGCATTGCTGCATGTGGGCGCGCTCGATCTCTTCGGGCACGTTCTGGTAGTGAATCCACTTCAGGCCGTGGCAGGCCACTTCGTGACCGAGCTCGTCAAAGGCCTGGGCCAGCTCGCGATGCTTTTGCAGCGCCGTGGCCACGCCGAACACGGTCAGCGGCAGACCGCGCTTCTCGAACTCCTTGAGGATGCGCCAGACGCCGGCGCGCGAGCCGTATTCATAGATGCCGTCCATGCTCATGTGGCGGGCCGGGTAGCTGGCGGGATTGAACATTTCCGACAGAAACTGCTCGCTGCCGGGGTCGCCATGCAGGATATGGTTCTCACCGCCTTCTTCGTAGTTCAGCACGAACTGAACGGCCACGCGGGCTTTGCCGGGCCATTCGGGATGGGGCGTGTTGCGGCCGTAGCCAATCAGGTCGCGTGGGTAGGAGGCGGTGGAATCGTAAGTCATAGGGATACGGATGAAAGTGCCATCGACAAATCGTTCGTTGGCAAATCGCGGTCGAAGGTCAGGCCTGCTTCCACGTGGTCCAGGTGCAGCTGCATCAGCTGCACCGCATGTTCGGCATCGCCCGCAGCCAGCGCGGTCACGATGTCGGCATGTTCTTCGTGCGAATGCTCGGCCGCCGATGCAGACTGGTACATCAGGGTGATCAATGCGCAGCGGGAAATCAGCTCGCCCAGCAGCTGAGCCAGCACCTCGTTGCCCATGAGCTCGGCCATGCGCACGTGGAAGTCGCCCAGCAGCTCGGTGCGCTGGCCCACGTCATTGGCTTCCATGGCCTTCTTCTCGGCAGCCACATGCTGCTTGAGGGCGCGAATCTTGGCGGCGCTGCTTTGTTTGACAAAGCTGCGCACCATCTCGGCCTCGAGCATGCGGCGCACGGCAAACACCTGGCGTGCCTCGTCCACAGAAGGCGTGGCCACAAAGGCGCCGCGGGCGGGCTCGAGCCGGATGAGACGGTTTTGCGAAAGCTGAAACAGGGCCTGGCGCACCAGGGTGCGGGAAACTCCAAAGTGGTCGGCCAACTTTTGCTCGGCCAGCTTGGTGCCGGGCATCAGGCGATGCTCGACGATGGCCTTGGTCAGGCTTTCGACAATGAAACTGGTGGTGGAAGTTTCCATAAATCCATCATAGCGGTTGAAGACAAGTTTTGTATACAGTTTCTGTTCACCAAACATGGTGTTTGTATCGATGTTCAGGCGCAGAAAGCTGTGCGCAAGCGCGCAAACCCAATGGGAGCAAGGGCTTGCAACATTGGTATTGCAAAGATCAGCAGTGTTGTGACTGTGGGGGCTCTGTAAGGGAAAAAAGCCCGAATGCACAATGCGCAGCTATGCAAGCACAGAATACATCCTCGCGCGCGCAGGCCGCGGCAACGCCTGTTCCCCAGCAAGACCCGGCTGGCTTTCTGCGTCATCTGTATGACGTGGCGGTGCGCAATGCCCTGCCCATCGAGGGTCTGGCGCGTCATCTGCCCAAGCCGCCCAAGGGCCGCACGCTGGTGCTGGGCGCCGGCAAGGCCGGCGGCTCCATGGCGCAGGCGCTGGAAGCTCTGTGGCCGCAGGATGCCCCGCTGTCGGGCCTGGTGGTGACGCGCTATGCGCATATTCCCCCACGCCCCGAAGGGCTGGCCCAGCGCCTGGAGGTGGTGGAAGCCGCCCACCCGGTGCCGGACGCGGCCGGTCTGGCTGCGGCCGAGCGCATCCTGGCGCTGACCGAGGGTCTGACGGCCGACGATCTGGTGATCTGCCTCATCTCCGGCGGCGGCTCCTCCCTGCTGACGCTTCCCGCCGAAGGCATCGACCTGGCCGAGAAGCAGCGCATCAACAAGGCGCTGCTGGAGAGCGGCGCGGCGATTGGCGAGATGAACTGCGTGCGCAAGCACCTCTCGCGCATCAAGGGCGGTCGTCTGGCAGCCGCCTGCCATCCCGCCAAGGTGGTGACGCTGACCATCAGCGATGTGCCCGGCGACGATCCTTCGGTGATCGCCAGCGGACCCACGGTGCCGGACGCGTCGACCTGTGCCGACGCACTGGCCATCCTGGACCGCTACCAGATCGGGATTCCCGAGTCCGTGCGCGCTGCGCTGCAAGCCGGCGAGCTGGAGACGCCCAAGCCCGGCGATGCCCGCTTCGAAGGCCATGAGGTGCATCTGATCGCCACGCCCCAGCAGTCGCTGGAAGCGGCGGCGGCCGCTGCCCGCGCGGCCGGCATTGCCGTGCATGTGCTGTCCGACGAGATGGAGGGCGAGTCGCGCGAGGTGGGCAAGGTCCATGCGGCGCTGGCTCGTGCCGTGGCCAGGCATGACCAGCCTTTTGCCAGGCCCTGCGTGATTCTCTCGGGTGGCGAAACTACGGTGACCATCCGCCCGCGTCAGCCCGGTGCGGCCAAGGGGCGCGGCGGGCGTGCCGGCGAGTTCTGCCTGGGTCTGGCCCAGGCCCTGCAAGGCCAGGAAAAGGTCTGGGCGCTGGCGGCGGACACCGACGGCATCGACGGTGTCGAGGACAACGCGGGAGCTCGTGTCTCGCCCTGCACGCTCAGGCGCGCGGCAGAGCAGAACCTGCGCATCAGCGATCACCTGGATCGCAACGATGCCTATGGCTATTTCTCGGCTCTGGGCGATCTGGTGATCACGGGCCCGACGCATACCAATGTCAACGACTTCCGCGCGATTCTGATTCTCTGAAAACCTCAAATTGGATAGCTGCAGGCGCTGGCTATTCAAAGGATTCAGTGTGAAAACAATCTACAGCTACCGCTCAACAAGCGGTGGCTGCTATTTTTTATATAGCTGCAGTGTAAAACTGGCGCTACCTATCCCAGTGCTCCGAGCAAGAGCCGCCTCGCGGCGAAGGAGCAGTCCCCCTCCGTTAGCGTGCAGCGCGTACAGAGAGGGGAAGGCGGGGCCGCCTAGGCGCGAAGCGCCTCAGGGGGAGCTAGCCCCCTCTTGGCAGATCCTCCCACCAGGCATCGTCGAACTTGCCCTGCAAAAAGGCGATGAAGGACTGCACCTTCTGCGGCACCAGGCGTGGTGAGGGGTAGACGGCGTGGATCTCCTGCTCGGGCAGGCGGCAGGTCTTGAGCACTTCCACCACGCGGCCGTCCTTGAGCGAGTCCTGGGCCACGTAGCGCGGCAGGGCCGCAATGCCCATGTGCGAGCGGGCAGCGGCCAGCAGGGCCGAGAGATTGTTGGAGCGCAGCCGCCCGGTGACGGGAATCGACACCGGCTCGCCGCTGGCATTGCGCAGGCGCCAGATATCGTTTCCCTGCACGCTGCTGTAGATCAGCGTGGAATGCTCCTTGAGGTCCGAGGGGCGGCGCGGCGTGCCGTGCTTGCGCAGATAGGTGTTGGAGGCCACCAGCACCCAGGGATTGACGCCCAGCATGCGCGCGCCCAGCGAGGAGTCGGCCAGCTTGCCCAGGCGCAGCGCCACGTCGATGCCGTTGGCCACCAGATCGGTGTAGCGGTCCTCGAAGCTCAGATCGACCTGCACCTGCGGGTTGTGCTTCATGAAATCCATGGCCAGCGGAATGAGTACACGGCGCCCGAAGGCCACCGAGCTGCCGATGCGCAGCTGACCCTGGACCTGGGTCTGGCGCACCTTGACCACGTTCTCCGCCTCGGCCACGTCGCTGACGATGATCTTGCACTTTTCGTAGTACAGCGCGCCGGCTTCGGTCAGGCTCACGCCGCGCGTGTTGCGGTTGAGCAGGCGCACCTTGAGGCGCGCTTCCATGGCCGCGACCTGCTTGGTGACGGTGGGCTGGGTGGTGGCGAATTCCTGGGCGACCTTGGTGAAACTGCCGGTCTCCACCACGCGCACAAACATGTGCATCGCATCGAGTCTGTCCATGGGTTCATCTCCTATTTATTCTTGGGTGGAATAAATTTTATGGTCTGCAAGCGGCTTCCGGCAAGCAAGGGTCTTGACTAAAGTTCATTTCAGTTTGAAGGAGACCTCATGGCCAAAATGAAAGCAATCGAAGCCGCAGTCCGCGTGCTCGAAAAAGAAGGTGTTAGCGTTGCATTCGGCGTTCCCGGTGCCGCCATCAATCCGCTGTACGCAGCGCTGAAGGACCACGGTGGCATCGGCCACATTCTGGCCCGTCACGTCGAAGGCGCCAGCCACATGGCCGAAGGCTACACCCGTGCGGTGGCCGGCAATATCGGCGTCTGCATCGGCACCAGCGGCCCTGCCGGCACCGACATGATCACCGGTCTGTACTCGGCCAGCGCCGACTCCATTCCAATCTTGTGCATTACCGGTCAGGCACCTCGCTCGCGTCTGCACAAGGAAGACTTCCAGGCCGTGGACATCGCCTCCATCGCCAAGCCCGTGACCAAGTGGGCCACCACTGTGCTGGAACCTGCCCAGGTGCCACGTGCCTTCCAGCAGGCTTTCCACCTGATGCGCTCCGGCCGTCCCGGCCCCGTGCTGATCGATCTGCCCATCGACGTGCAGCTGGCCGAGATCGAGTTCGATATCGACACCTACGAGCCCCTGCCTGCCTACAAGCCAGCCGCTTCGCGCAAGCAGGCCGAGAAGGCCATCGAGATGCTCAACGAATCCGAGCGTCCCCTGCTGGTTTCCGGTGGCGGTGTGATCAACGCCGATGCTTCCGAGCTGATGGTCGAGCTGGCCGAGATCCTGAACGTGCCCGTGATCCCCACCCTGATGGGCTGGGGCACCATCCCCGACGATCACCCCCTGATGGTCGGCATGTGCGGTCTGCAGACCAGCCACCGCTACGGCAACGCCAACATGCTGGCTTCGGACTTCGTGTTCGGCATCGGCAACCGCTGGGCCAACCGCCACACCGGCTCGGTCGAGGTCTACACCAAGGGCCGCAAGTTCATCCACGTGGACATCGAGCCCACGCAGATCGGCCGCGTGTTCGCGCCCGACTACGGCATCGTCTCCGACGCCAAGGCGGCTCTGGAGCAATTCGTTGCCGTCGCCAAGGAGTGGAAGGCTGCCGGCAAGCTCAAGTGCCGCAAGACCTGGGTGGCCGAGTGCCAGGGTCGCAAGAACAGCGTCGAGTACCTGCGCAAGACCAACTTCGACAACGTGCCGATGAAGCCCCAGCGCGTCTACCAGTGCATGAACCGCACCCTGGACCGCGACACCACCTATGTGTCCACCATCGGTCTGTCGCAGATCGCCGGTGCCCAGTTCCTGCACGTGTACAAGCCCCGCAACTGGATCAACTGCGGCCAGGCCGGTCCTCTGGGCTGGACCACTCCCGCCGCCCTGGGCGTGCGCGTGGCCGACCCCCAGCGCAAGATCGTGGCCCTGTCCGGCGACTACGATTTCCAGTTCATGATCGAAGAGCTGGCCGTGGGCGCGCAGTTCAAGCTGCCCTATGTTCACGTGCTGGTGAACAACAGCTATCTGGGTCTGATCCGTCAGGCACAGCGCGCTTTCTCGATCGACTATTGCGTGCAATTGGCGTTCGACAATATCAACATGGATGAGGGTGATGCGACCCGTGGCTACGGTGTTGACCATGTTAAGGTCGTTGAAGGCCTGGGTTGCAAGGCGATCCGCGTTCATCGCGCCGAAGACTTTGCCCCCGCCATGCAGCAGGCCGAAGCCTGGATGGCCGAGCACAAGACCCCTGTGGTGATCGAGTGCATCCTGGAGCGTGTGACCAACATCTCCATGGGCGCCGAAATCGACAACGTGGTCGAGTTCGAAGACCTGGCGACCGAAAAGGCCGACGCGCCCAGCGCACTGGCCCTGCTGGACTGATAGGAAAACTCCCCCTGAGCGGCTCCGCCGCTTCCCCCTCTCTCTGCGCGGGAGGGGGCGACGCCTTCGCTGGGGGGGCGCGGCCGGCTTAGGCCCTTGCTTGGCGTCTAGCGCCTGCAACTATTAACGATTACCGGAGACTTTTATCATGCCCCGTTTTGCAGCCAACCTGAGCATGTTGTTCACCGAGGTGCCTTTCCTCGAGCGTTTTGAGCGTGCCGCAAACGCAGGCTTTGAAGCCGTGGAGTTTCTCTTCCCCTACGCCCATACCGTGGAAGAGATCAAGGAGCGCCTCGACGCCACCGGCCTGAAGATTGTTCTGCACAACCTGCCCGCCGGCGACTGGGACGCGGGCGAGCGCGGCATTGCCTGCGACCCCAAGCGCGTGGATGAGTTCCGCGCCGGCGTGGCCAAGGCCGTGACCTATGCCCACGCCCTGGGTGTGCCCCAGCTCAACTGCCTGGCCGGCAAGGTTCCTGCCGGTGTTGACGCTGCCGTGGTGCGCCGCACTTTCGTGGAAAACCTGCGTTTTGCTGCCGCCGCCCTGAGCGCCGCCAACATCCGCCTGCTGATCGAGCCCATCAACCCCTTCGATATCCCCGGCTTCTACCTGAACCGCACGGACGATGCCCTGTCCATCCTGGACGAAGTGGGTGCGCCCAACGCCTTTGTGCAGTACGACATCTACCACGCCCAGCGCGTGGAAGGCGAGCTGGCTGCCACCATGCAAAAGCAGCTGGGCCGCATCGGTCACATCCAGCTGGCCGACAACCCCGGTCGCAACGAACCCGGCACCGGCGAGATCAACTACCCCTTCCTGTTCGCACACCTGGATCGCATCGGCTACGACGGCTGGATCGGTTGCGAATACAAGCCCGCCAACGGCACCGAGTCCGGCCTGGGCTGGCTGCAGAAGATCGGCGGCTGGAACAAGGTCGCAGTGGCTGCCTGAATGGATGAAAAGGCCTGTGGCGCCTGCTCGCAAAGCGCCATCGGCCATCGAATTTGAGTATCAAGAAAACTGAGGAGTACAACCATGAACGCATCGTCTCTCAAGCTGGGCTTTATCGGTCTGGGCATCATGGGCGCGCCCATGTGCGGCCACCTGATTGCGGCCGGCCACCAGCTGTTCGTCAACACCGTGGGCAAGGTGCCTGCCAACATCGCAGAAACCAGCGCCACCCAGTGCACCACTGCTCGCGGTGTGGCCGAGCGTGCCGACATCATCTTCATCATGGTGCCCGACACTCCCGACGTGGAGAAGGTGTTGTTCGGTGAAGACGGCGTGGCAGCCGGTCTGAAGGGCAGCTCCGGCAAGATCGTGGTCGACATGTCCTCCATCTCGCCCGTGGCCACCAAGGACTTCGCCAAGCGCATCGAAGCCGCTGGTGCCCAGTACCTGGACGCTCCCGTCTCCGGCGGCGAAGTCGGCGCCAAGAACGGCACCCTGTCCATCATGGTCGGCGGCCCCGATGCAGCCTTCGAGCGCGTCAAGCCCCTGTTCGACAAGATGGGCAAGAACATCACCCTGGTGGGCGGCAACGGCGACGGCCAGACCGCCAAGGTGGCCAACCAGATCATCGTGGCGCTGAACATCGAAGCCGTGGCCGAAGCCCTGCTGTTTGCATCGCGCGCCGGTGCCGATCCAGCACGTGTGCGTGAAGCCCTGCTGGGCGGTTTTGCCTCTTCCAAGATCCTGGAAGTGCATGCCGAACGCATGATCAAGCGCACCTTCGACCCTGGCTTCCGCATTGCCCTGCACCAGAAGGACCTGAACCTGGCCCTGTCCAGCGCTCGTCAGCTGGGCGTGTCCCTGCCCAACACCGCTCAGGCACAAGAGCTGTTCAACAGCTGCGTGGCCCACGGCGGCGCTGCCTGGGATCACTCGGGCATGGTGCGTGCCCTGGAAATCCAGGCCAACTTCGAAATCGGTCAGAAGGCTGAATAAAGAGAGGTGGGGAGGGCGGCCACTGGCCACGCGTACGGCCAGCAGCCGCCTCAAGTGAAAGCCGCGCTCGGGGGAGCGCGGCTTTTTTTGTTCAGCGTCAGTACCCCATGGTCTTTCCGTCGGGGTTGCGCGGATCCGAAGCGCCGCGCAGCAGGCCGTCTCGGATCTCGATGGTCTGAGTGCGGCCCATGGATGCCTTCAGTGCCACCTTGTGGCCCCATTGCCTGAGCAGGGCCAGCGTATCGGGGCTGAAGCCTTTTTCAACGCGCAACTCGTCTGGCGTCCACTGGTGATGAAAGCGCGGCGTGGCCGCAGCCTCGGCCGGGTTCATGCCGAAGTCGATGTGATTGACGACCTGCTGCAGCACCGTGGTGATGATGCGCGCTCCTCCCGGGCTGCCGGTGACGAGAACCGGCTTGCCGTCCTTGAGTACCAGGGTCGGTGTCATGGATGACAGCGGCCGCTTGCCGGCCTGCACGGCATTCGCGTCGCCGCCCACCAGACCATAGGCATTGGCCACGCCGGGCTTGGCCGAGAAGTCATCCATCTCGTTGTTGAGCAAAATCCCCGTGCCCCTGGCGACGATGCCGCTGCCGAAATTGGTGTTCAGCGTGTAGGTCACGGCCACCGCGTTGCCGGCTTTGTCCACCACGGAGTAATGGGTGGTCTGGTCGCTTTCATAAGGCTGGGGCCTGCCGGGCCGGATGTCCTTGCCGGGCCTGGCCTGCTGGGGTTTGATGCTTGCGGCCAGCTCGCTCGCATAGCTCTTGGAGATCAGCCCCTTGAGCGGAATCTTCACGAAGTCCGGGTCGCCCAGATACTCGGAGCGGTCGGCATAGGCGAGCTTCATGGCCTCGGTCATGTAGTGCACGCTTTGCGCGCTGTCGGCACCCCACTGATTCATGGGCCAGCGCTCCATCATGTTCAGGATCTGAATCAGGTGCGCGCCTCCCGAAGAGGGCGGAGGCATGGTCACGATCTGGTAGCCGCGATAGCTGCCGCGCACGGGCTCGCGCTCGGCCACCTTGTAGTCGCGCAGGTCTTGCAGGCTAAGGGCCTTGGCGTGCGGCGCCATCTCCGCCACGATCTTCTGCGCGATCGCGCCCTCGTAGAAGGCCTTGGCACCTTGCTGGCTGATCAGGCGCAGGGACTGCGCCAGATCCTTTTGCACCAGCCTCTCGCCGCTTTGCAGCGGAGCGCCGTTCCTCCAGAAAACGGCCTGGGTGGCGGGCCAGCGGCCCATATTCTTTTTTTCCTGCTCCAGGGTCTTGGCCAGGGTGACGCTGACGGGATAGCCCTTGTCCGCCAGCGCAATCGCGGGAGCCATGACCCTGGCCAGCGGCATGCTGCCCCAGCGCGAGAGCGCGTGCGTCATGCCGGCCACGGTGCCGGGCACGCCTACGGCGTAATGGGTGTAGAGCGATTTGCCGTCGATGACCTTGCCGGCGGCATCCAGATACATATTGCGTGACGCGCCCCTGGGTGCCACTTCGCGGAAGTCCAGTGCAATGTCCTTGCCGCTCCGCGCGTCGTGCACCATCATGAAGCCGCCGCCGCCGATATTGCCGGCATTGGGCAAGGCCACGGCCAGCGCAAAGCCTACGGCCACGGCGGCATCGACGGCATTGCCGCCCGCCTTGAGAATATCCACGCCGATCTGCGTGGCCAGCTCCTGCTCCGAGGCCACCATGCCGTTCTTGGCGATGACGGGGTGAAAGACATCCAGCTCGAAGTCATAGGCAGCAGCGGCTGCTTGGGCGGCGGCGGTCTGGGTGACGGCAGGCGCTGCAGCCTGAGCGGTGGCATCGTGACCGATGGCCGCGCGTTCGTTGCGGGCGGGCTCTAGCGTGGCCGTGCTGCTGCAGGCGCTCAGGCCGGCCAGAGCGATGAGCAGGCTGGCTGCCAGGGCGGTGGTGCGCAATTGCATGCGTTGTCTCCTGTTCGCTTGATGAATCGGGCCAGTGTATAGAGGCTGAAAAGAAGCCAACCGGGCAGTGCTGGCTATGTGCCTGAAAGTCAAGGCAGAAAAGCCTTTGATGGAGTACAGAAACTGTATACACTTTAGCGATCAAAGCGCTGCGCTCACGCGCGCGCAGGCTTTGTGATGGCATAGATGTTTCAGGGCTTACGCAAACAGGAATGCAACAACGGCCTGCCTTCTGAGGGGTAGGCCTGCCTGAACCCGTTTTGCGTAAGTCGTGTGTTTGATACAACCAAGGGCAGTGGCAAACTGCCTGTGAGGAGATTTCCATGGGCCTGAGCACCCACGTTCTCGACACCATGAATGGCTGCCCCGCCGCAGGCATGGCTGTCGAGCTGTTTTCCACTGAAGGCGACAAGGCCACGCTGATCAAGAGCCTGGTGCTCAATCATGACGGCCGCACCGATGCGCCGCTGTTCGACAACAACACGCTCAAGGTCGGCACCTACCGCCTGACCTTTGACGTTGCGGCCTACTTCAAGGCCCGTGGCGTGCAACTGCCCGAGCCCAGCTTTCTGAACAAGGTGAGCCTGGACTTCGGCGTGGCCAATGTGGAGCAGCACTACCACGTGCCTTTGCTGGTCAGCCCCTGGAGCTACTCCACCTATCGCGGCTCCTGAGCGGGACGTGAGTCTCTCGAAGCGGGAGACATGGCAAAAACAAGAGCGGCTTGCGCACGTCATTTCAAGGTTTCAGCATTAAAAGGCATTGAAACCAAGATATGACAGGCGCAAGCCGCTCTTGTTTTTAAGGACTTATTTGCCCTTGGAATAAGCCATGGCCACGACCAGGGCGCTCACGAAATAAAAGGCCTGCAGCTCCAGCGCCCAGCCGCCGGTGTTGTTGAGCATCAGAATCTGCCGGGTGTGCATCAGCGCAAATGCCACCACCATATTCACCGCAATCACCAGTGCGGCGGGTACCACCCACAGGCCCACCAGCAACAGCAAGGGCGCGACCACTTCGCCCAGATAGACCGCATAGGCGAGAAATCCCGGTGCACCCAGACTCTCGATCTTCGCCTCTATGCTGCCTATGCCATAACGAATCTTGGCCCAGCCGTGCAGCAGCATGAGCAGGGCCAGGGTGACACGCAGCACAACCAGAGCTGCTTTGGGGTGGTGAAAGTAATTCCAGAACTTCATGAATTTCCAGTCGTCCGCGCGATGCTTATATCAACAATGCTAGCGCCTGTTTCAGACAATTCGTCTGATTGCCTATGGATGAGGCCAAGTGTTGTCTTGTGTTCATGTTGTAGGTCTTTTTCGACAACTGCTCTTGCCTTCTGTAGGCCAATGGCGCAAGCTGTAACCGCTGAGTTTTATCGGCAACGCTGCGCACTAGCATCGTGCCAACCCTGTTTCTGACAGCTTTGCATCGGGGGGATGTGCAAAAGCGACCCAATGTCGGACTGCAGGACCTTCTACCTCTGAAATGTGTCTACACATTCATCCCATGAAAGGATATAGGTATGCGTCAAATTTCTCTGCGTTCTGTTGCGATGGCTGCTGCACTGGCTGCCGGTGCCTTGACCATGACGGCCTGCACCACGACCAAGCCTGACACGGCATCGGCTCCCCGTGCCGATTCCACAACGGTCAATACCCGTGCCAATGCAGCTCTGGAGCGCCTGTACCAGACCGCACCAGGATCCAAGGAAATGGTGCAACGCGCCAAGGGTGTGCTGATCTTCCCGTCGGTGATTGGCGGCAGCTTTGTGGTCGGGGTGGAGCATGGCCGCGGCGTGCTGCGCGTGGGCGGTCACAACCGTGGCTTCTACAGCACGACAGCGGCCTCTATCGGATGGCAAGCTGGTGGTCAGTCCAAGGCTGTGATCTATGTGTTCAACACACAGGAAGCACTGGACAAGTTCCTCAAGAGCGACGGCTGGTCCGTGGGGGCTGATGCCACCGTGGCAGCAGGCAAGATCGGTGCCAATGGCAGCGTGGACACCACGACCGCCCAGGCTCCGGTCACCAGCTATGTGCTGACCAACGCGGGCCTGGAGGCTGGCGTATCGCTGCAGGGCACGAAGATCACCAAGGTGGTCGAATAAGCCTCGCCTGGCTTGTCGCAACAAAAAAACCGGCCTTGGCCGGTTTTTTATTGTCCGATGCAGCGGGCTGCATCGCTGTGCGCTTTTACTGGCCCAGCTGACCTTCGGTCAAGGTGTCGAGCTGGAAGCGTCCCGACTTGTCCCACAGCCAGGTGTCGGTATAGGTCACGCTACGACCCGGGGCCGGGAAGGGGGCGGCGGAGCGCACGGCTCGCTCGATCTCGGCCACCACTTCGGGGGCATGACCTGGCTTGCGCATCCAGTGCAGGTTTTTCACGCGGCCCTGGCCGTCGAGCTGAACCTGCAGCACGCCGATCGCATACAGCATAGGCGGCAGCATGCCCTGGTAGATGCGGCCGGAGTTGCGTTCATACAGATGCTGGGCAGCCTGCTTGCGATAGCCGGGGCTGGCCTTGTCGGCAGGCGTCGTGCCGATGGATGGGCTTTGAGGTGCGATCTGACAGGCGGTCAGCACCGCTGCAACGGCAGCCATCATCCCGGTCCGCAGCCAGTTCAGGGGGCGGCGGGCTGTTGTGGCGCGGGTGGGGTCGTGGGTTTCAGACATGACGCCAAGCGTAGCCGCAAATGGATGGAGGCAGCGGCCTGGGGACGCAATTCTGACGCCTCCTCGTGAAAAATCTGCAACGACTCGTCAAATCCGGTCCGGATATGCATCCGATTAATGTGCTCATACGCTTGTCTGTCTATTGCGACTCGCAAAATGCATGAACATCGGTCATCAAAGCAATCGGCGTTCAGTCATGTGGAGCGAAACACAGCAAGGAATCTTGAACCGTCTGGCGCAGCAGCCGCTGTGCTGGGTGCAGGTACAGGCCACTCGTGGCTCCGTGCCCCGCGAGGAGGGGGCCTGGATGGCGGTGTTCGCCGATGAGGTGATGGGGACGATCGGCGGCGGTCATCTGGAATGGCAGGCCATTGCCCAGGCGCGCCAGTTGCTGGCGCAGTGGGACGCAGACCCAGCAGCCTTGCGCGAGCATATCCAGCGGTATGCGCTTGGACCCAGTCTAGGGCAATGTTGCGGCGGTGCGCTGGAGCTGCACTTTGCATGGTTTGACGCCCGCGATGCTCAACGTCTGCGGGCCTTGATGCCCGAGCCGTCGCAATGTGTGGCCTTGTTCGGCGCGGGCCATGTGGGGCATGCGCTGGTGCGCATTTTGCGCAGCTTGCCGTACCGCGTGATCTGGGTGGACAGCCGTGATGCAGTCTTTCCCGTGGAGGAGCAGATAGGGGTGCAGTGCGAGCATTCCGATCCGGTGCAGGCCGCGGTGGCAGAGTTGCCGCCGCAGTCGCAGGTGCTCATCATGAGCTTCAGCCATGCCGAAGACCTGGAGGTGGTGGCGCAATGCCTGCTGCGCCAGCGCGAGCGAGGAGATCTACCTTTTGTGGGGTTGATTGGCAGCAAGACCAAATGGGCCAGTTTCAGCAGCCGCTTGCGCAAGCGAGGGTTCAGCGATGCAGAGTTGGCTCACATCACCTGCCCGATCGGCGTGCCTGGCATTACCGGCAAGGAGCCCGAGGTGATCGCTGTGGCGGTGGCGGCACAGCTTCTGCAGCGCTTGTCTGCGAGCTGATGGTGCAATGAATGCCCTGATCTGGTGCGTGTGGCCGCAAACATGCTGTTACCTGCCCTAAAAATCAGGCCCGATCCTTGCATATCGCTCTTGTATTAGGGAAATCTCTAGGGTGGTTTATCCCTGATTCGAGAGTTGCGGTAGCAAAAATTGCATACACTTTCGGTCGACAGAATGGTCGCAGCGGTGCCCCGTGTGTAACGTCCGGGAGCGCGGCCTTTTCTTCTGCTCAGAGCGCCCGCAGTGGTGAGCAGGTTGTTCGGCAGCCCCACGCTGCCAAGGTTGAGAGCTATGGAAAGCTACATTCTCGACTGGGCCGGCCTGCTGTTGCGGTGGCTCCACGTCATTACCGCGATCGCCTGGGTCGGTTCCTCCTTCTACTTTGTGTTCCTGGACAGCAGCTTGACGCCGCCCGTGGATGACGACCTGAAGAAACAGGGCGTTAACGGCGAACTCTGGGCTGTGCACGGTGGCGGTTTCTACCACCCCGTCAAGTTCAATGTGTCTCCTCCCAAGATGCCGGATCACCTGCACTGGTTCTACTGGGAAAGCTACACCACGTGGCTGTCCGGTTTTGCCCTGCTGACGGTCTCCTACCTCTGGAACGCCAACATCTATCTGGTCACTCCCGGCGACCCCAATGCCATGAGCACCGGCGCTGCCGTGGCTTCGGCTCTGGGCTTCCTGGTGGTCTTCTGGCTGCTGTATGACTTCATCTGCCGCACTTTCGGCCAGAAGAAGAATGGCGACGCCACCGTCGGTGCCATGGTTCTGGTGCTGGTGTGTATCGCCGCCTACCTGGCCTGCCACATTTTCCCCGGCCAGGCAGCCTTCCTGCTGATGGGCGCGATGATTGCGACGTCCATGAGCGCCAACGTGTTCTTCTGGATCATTCCTGGCCAGCGCAAGGTGGTGGCTTCGCTCAAGGCTGGTGAGCCTGTGGACCCACGTCACGGCCAACGTGCCAAGCAGCGCAGCGTGCACAACACCTATTTCACGCTGCCCGTGCTGTTCGCCATGCTGTCCAATCACTATGGCTGGCTGTACAGCCACAAGCTGAACTGGCTGGTGCTGATCGGCATGATGTTTGCCGGTGCTGCCATTCGCCAGTTCTTCGTGATGCGCCACGGCTACAAGCTGGGTCGTAACAGCCACCCCTGGCCTTACGCTGCTGTCGGCGTAGCTGCTCTGCTGGCTGTGTTCGTCTGGCTCAAGCCTGCACCTTTGGCAGCAACTGCTCCGGTAGCGGCTGCTCCAGCGGCACCCGCAGCTGGGCAGGCTGCAACTCCCGCTGCCCCTGCAGCTGAAGTCGCAACTCCTGCAGCCGAAGCCGCGTCACCTGCTGCTGCTCCCGCAGCCGCTGGCGGAGAAGGCTTTGCCAAGGTCAATGCGATCTTCCAGCAGCACTGCGTGGTGTGCCACGGCACGGCCATCCAGCAAAAGGCTGTCCGTCTGGACTCCCCCGAAGCGGTGAAATCGCACGCCCAGCAGATCTACCAACAGGTGGTGCAGCTGAAGAAGATGCCTTTTGGCAACCCTGCGGCTCTGTCGGATGACGAACGCAACCTGATCAAGACCTGGTACGAGTCCGGCGCTGCCGTGAACTGACCATCAGCTATTGTTCTGGGCCATTAAAGTCGTAAACTGGCAAACAAAGTCGTAAACCTGGGGGCTAGCATTCATGCGGGTTGACGAAGCGGTGACTTGTAACGGTAAAGTCGTAAACTTGAGCTGCTCGTAGTGATCTTGAATGGGGAAATACGGCTGCTTGGTGCACCACTGGTGCAGTCCTTGCTATGAAAAGAGCGTTCACATAGAGCGCTCTTTTTCTTGCGTGAACGCGACTGCTTGAGGCTGTGCATTCTTTGGTTAATTTAGAGGGCGTGTCCGAATTTTTGTGTAAACGGTTCGGACTTCAATTGACGGAGATGCGGTCTCCGAACTGAATGGTAAAGCGGGTCAGCGCAGCCTTCCAATCCCGGATGGGCATGGTCCACTTCTGACTG
>NZ_VOQT01000018.1:0-87523 GCF_008121555.1 Comamonas sp. Z1 | reverse complement strand
ACCAGCCTTTCAATGCGTTCTTGGTTGGGTACCCCAACTGGCGAATCGTGGCTCTGGCACGCAAGCCAAGCTTGATGTAAAGCTCAACTGCACGAATCCTGTCTGCGTATGAGTACATGAACTACCTCCTGGTAGTCCAAGTTTTTGTCCGCATCCCCGGCGGGTCAGTTATGCGTGGAAATTAACAGTTCATCAAGATGAGCCGTTTCACGCGATCCTCTCTCGTGAAAAGCACGCTCAGTGTGACGCTGTGATTACGCCAGAGATCATCCACGACTTGCGAAACACGCGGTGGTACTTGCCGACCATCAACGTCACGAGTAAGACTGCTCAAGCGCTCGCCGGCCAGCTATCCCCGTTGCTGCGACTCGCGAGCCAGATCATTCTCATTGACCCCTACTTCAAGGCCGAAAACCCTGAGTATCGAAACGTCCTTACAGCTCTACTACAAACGGCCCTGAACACACGAGCAACTGGCAGGGCAGCGCCTTCTGTAGTGCTCATCTCTGGCGTTGCGGATCGAGATCGAGCAGCCTCTGGCATGCCGCGCGCGGAGCAGCTGCTGAATGAGGCTAAGCACAGGTGTGGAATGGCATTGGAGCGGCTCGGTGCAGCTGTTCCAAAGGGGTTATGCATCACCTTTCAGTGTGCTGCTGCCTTTGCAGATGGCGATGAGCTACACAACCGCTACTTGCTGACGGACGTAGGTGGGGCGAGTCTTCCTGTGGGATGTCAGATAAAGTGAAAATTTGATGGTTGATTCATAAAGGTTTTTTCAATAATCATGTCATGAGGTGATGTAGATGTGACAGATAAAATGAAAAAATCCGGATTTTATGACACATAAAATGAAAATTTAGCTTTTTGATTGGCGCGAATGAAGTCGCTAGCTAACGATCTCTAGGAAGATTTCTTGTCGGGTCCTCCGGTTCGCGTAAATCACTGTGACTAAGATGCCGAAAAATTTACTGTGAAATAAATAAGTCAACCCAGCAAACACCTAAAAAAATTAAATTGAATTGTCTGTATTTCAGGAATTTTGTTGATGGTATCTGAAGGACGGTTCTGATATATAAAAAGAAAGGTTTGACGTTAGTGAATATTATTTAGAATTAATATGTTAGATGCACATTCAAGCGTGTTATTGAATAGCATTCAACAAATCACCATTTGCTAGCGACTATATACACAAGATAAATGGAACCATCAACCACTGCAATATCTCTGGTGCTAAAGAGCATCCTCTCCACTTTAGGGGGGGTGTTTAAAAGACTGTGGGAACCTGTAACTCAGTTCTTCTTTAAAGAGGCCTACAAAGTGTCTACGATTCACCGCTCTCATAGAGAGAGGAAAGCACTGTGTCAGAGCCAACTTGGCGAGTATCTTGCGTATAGCATCAACTGGCGAAAGGTGTTTCTGGGCAAGGAGCACAACATGTGTACCGTATGGGTCAAAGCGAAGGAGGGACAGTCTTTTAAGAGGGCGACACTTTGCGTAACCGCGACTCTTGAGAAGCTCCGCTATCAATCGATCATCGTTCTCTATGATTTACAGGAAATACCGACTGTCGCGGCCGTTCCAAGCGTCCCAATACGCCAGATTGAGGTGCGAGGCAATATGGTTTTGATACCTTACGATAGTGTTTTAGTTGAGTTGAAGGAATTGATAGATGCAAATGAAGAAAAAATTTATTTAAAAAACATAGTAAGTAATTGCCATCGTCCTTTTGATAACCTTGAAGTAGTGATGGGGCGTCGTAAGAGTGACGTATATCGGTGGGGTAAATGGTGGAACCTTGATTTATTGGAAAGTGAGAAGCACGAAATCCGCATAAGATATCATGGCATGGCATTTGATGCCAACTTTGAGGCGAAAAGGATTTCCTATGCGTGGAACTCATTGCTATTCCGGTTAACTCAGTGGAATTGGTTTCTTGAGGCTTGTTTCTGGTCGAAAAATCTTATGACAGCTAAACAGTTGATTAAATCAATTGAAAAAAATGAGTAGAAGTTATTGTTTTTAATAACGATAAAAAATGAAAATTCGATTTAAATAAATATTAGAAATTTCACATTATTGATAATTGCATTGGTCTATTGATTTCATCGTATTTTTGACGTCCTCTCGGTTAAGGAAATACTGCCTACAGCCATTGACGTGAGGCCCTGCTACTGGTTGAACGTTCAAGTGTTCGATTAATAATTTTGTCGACATGTGCATTTTCTTCCCGATCTCCACAGCAGAAACATAGGTGTTTTGAAAGTGCTCAATGCTTGCCTTGGCAATGCGGCGTGAATGGCTACTCGGCATACGGTGTTCATGAAGTAACCCACTTCGAACAAGCTCATATGCAACCTGTTCCTTGATGCCCAGTATCCGTGCTGCGGTGGCAATCGACATATCCTGCATGTGCGACTGTTCCCATTGCCTCAACCAAGCCCGCAGGCCGCGAACAGGGATGCGCATTGCGCCGAGTGGGATACCTTGAGGCTTTGCACCGACGCCTTCGACTTGATTTGCAGATAGTGCAGCTATCAACGCAGGGAAGGCTCCTACTGCAAGACGCCATCCCCTGAGGATCTGAACAATGGACACGGTGTCCTCACCCTCATTACGAGGCAGTGCTGCTGCAGCATTGAGCCTAACACTGCATCCCAACTGATCCAGTTCTTCACGGGACAGCAGCCAGGCGGAGCTTCCATGACTATTGGGACAGAGCCGAGGGTGAATAAGCCCCGCTTCAATCAGTTCGCGAATTCGATGCCGAGGGAGCGCAAGATGCTGTGAGGCAGATTTCAAAGAGATCCCATCGCTGGCGAGACTGGCTAAACGTTCTACAGCTGATGGTGGTAGCGTCCATGAATGTCGGCCATTGCTATGTGCAATCGAAGTTGCCTCAACTAGCCCGTTCAGATGCAGTTGCTTGATTCGAGTTGGAGACACACCGGCTGATGTGGCGGCCTCTCGAAGCGTAGTGCGTTGCGCACCTCTTTGGTTGGGCTTGATGCGCATGTTCCTTTGGCACACAAGTCCCCACCAATGTTCTTGGAGATATGTCTCGAATGCCTCCCGAAGGAAGGAAAACGCCTGATCAGACAGATCATCGTAGAGCCATCGATAGAGGTTTCCAAAAGTCCGAGAGATGCTGAACGATATGTCGCTATGGGCCTGTATTTTGGTCAGAAGAGCGTGAAATCCGCTGGGCCAATTAGCAAGCATTTGCGTGGCAAGCTGAATAGCTGAAATGGCCGTAGATAGATGCTGCAGTCCTGCTATCTGTCCCGTTTTCCCTTTGCGATCTGGTTCCAACAGCGTGGAAAAATGCTGGAGAAAACGAATCCACTGGTTCGGCGAGAGCTGCGGAAACATACCTGTGTTCGGCATGTTCAAGCTGGTGATAAAGGCTTGCTGAAATTTCAACAGCTCGCTGGGCGCGGTTTCGGTCTTACTCGCAGTCAATGACTGACCACAGGCGCAGCGCAGACGGTTGGATCGTTCAATTTTTTGCGTGCAGTGACAGCTCGGACAAGTGTCAGTTAAGTAGGTCCCATGATCTAGGCAGACCACGCAAAACTTGATAGCCCAGACGGAGCGTAGGTAGGGCGCCAACGACAAGCATTGCGGGCACCATCGAAATACGTCATGAAGGTAGTCTGCTTTGCACAATCCTGGGCATAGGTTGTCTTGGAAGCACCAGTAGCGCGGGTAAGGACCCCAGAGGCGTGTGTATTCGTTCTGCGAGAGCTGCAAAGCAGCTTGCAACGCAATTTGGGTGTGCATACCCTCGTTACATAGCGCTTTCCAGAGCTGGCGAGGTGTTTCGTAGCCGTTGGCAAATGCAACTCGCGCCAAGAAGCCGTGCGCCGATTCGTCGGCATATGGCCTGGGGCGAATGGGCAATGTCGTTCTCCCGCCGCGAGTGTTATCAATTGTGCCGAGTGGAGGCATTGGTTGCTCTCTCTGCACATGCCATAAGCTCACGTAAGTAGTCACGATGACCGAGAGAGATTCCGGAGAGTTGGCGACTGATCAACTCGAGAAAAGCGTCGGGAGAAAGCGAGTTCGCGAATGTTGGCATGGAGGGCCAAGTGATCGCGAGTCTTCGAAAATGGATAGCTGGAGCTGAGTGTTCAGCTGCGTTGATTAGGGCATTGATCAGCATCAAGCAGGTTAGCTCGTGAAACTGGTGGAAACCAAATAGAGTGTTCGTGTTAGCTGGTGTTGACTCATCCGACACGTCTATCCATTTGAACAAGCCTTTCCACCACTTCCATAGAGCGATCAGCTTGTGTTGCCGCTGTTCAAAACTGAGGGCTGGATTAAAAATCCATCGCTGGCAATTGACCGGCAGGAATTGATGGTTTTCAACTAAACAGCGCAATGAATCTTGCAACGTCGCTGGCAAGTTGTCATTGGTGGTTGATGCGTGGAGAAAGTTGCGGAGCTCCAAGGTCCTACTGTGCTCGTTTAGATACACAAACAAGTCCCTTCGGCTGCCGCGATGCCAGCGACTCACGATGCGTTCGAGCAGTGAGGCTAAGCCCATGGGCCAATCTTCTAAAGCTGATCCAAATCGCCAATGCTCAGAGGTTTTTTTGGAGACATTTTTTTCTGCCTCTCCACGTAGCAGGTCCACTAGCTTTCCTAGCCACGAAAGCACGTCGTAGGTTGAGAGGAGATCGTTGGCCAGACGGAACCTTCCTAACTCTTCGCCGTCCATTCCTGGGATGGTTAGATTGGCCGCTGCAGCGATGGCCATCGCTGTATTGGTCAAGCTTCGAGGTGCAGGAACCAACGGTTGTGATGTCAGCGCTTGGCCGCAGCGGCAGGTCCAGTTCGGCCCAACGTTATTCCAGGAAATGGGTTTTCCACATTGGCACTGGGTCGACAGCATGCATTTGTGAATCGGGCAGGCAAAAACCAACGGCAGGTCCCACAATGCAAGGTGAACTCCGGTGGTTCGCATGCACTCCGAACACAGCTGAAATCTGCGATTAATGGGCCTTTGCCAGTGTCGTTTTTGACGTTGTGCTTGTGCATGGGAGAAGGTGAATCGATCTTCTATCCACATGCGGCGATAGTCTTCAGGTGACTCTCCCATCACTTGGCAGACCAAAGACCAGGCGTCTAAACGGCTTTGAGAATTCTCTGAGCGATACACCGTTGCGACTGCATCGTGTAGCAGCTTCGGCATGCTGTATCCATTAGTTCCGAAGTGCCGACTGATGAAGCCAGCAAGGCTTTCGCCCGCTTGGCGTTTAGGTCGTACGGGAAAGAGGGACAGTTCATGCTGCATGTCGCTTTTTCCTATTTGGTAGATCCACCAAGGCCCCTCGTTCGAATGGCTCTCCAGCCCGGTCAAGTCTGCGGAAATCGAACGAGGGATTGAATGGGTTCAGGGCTCCAATACCCTCACGCCAGATCGCAGCAGTAAAGGCGGCTTCCAGTTCGGTCGGAGTGATGTGCTTTAGTTCTCGATCGAAGGCCAATCGAATTGCACCTAGCAATAGCGACTTCACGAAGGCGACACGGCCATCGGTTGCAGCATGTAGCCGATAGGCCAAGTCGTTCCAACTCATCTCTTCTTTGAAGAACGGGACGGGCAGCAAAGGGATCAATGAGGTAAACAGCTGGAGGCACTCGGATTCGATACTGCCTTCTGGATCTTGTCCTAAAGCCATTTGCAGGCGTCTCGTGAACCGGCGCCTTAGTTGCTCGTTAACTCTGAGTAGGTCTTCTACACGCGGTAAGCCGAGCAATACGGTCGGCACTTGCATGTTGTCCATCAAGCTTTTAAGCCAGTCGCCAACCATATATTGAGTGGGTGACTGACCACGATCCTGAATGTGGTTAGCTTCGTCGAACATCAAGAGCTCCACACTGCAAGCCTTTGCGAGAAATGTGGCGCGAGCAGTCTTGGCTGATGTGGTGCCGGTAGAGGGTGTCGGGTCTCCCAGTTGAGCCAGCATGACCTCTGCCACGCTGGCGATCGTGGCTGCTGGCGGAATTGGAACGATCAAGATGGGAACGATGTCACGCTCGGGAAGCGATGTGCGCGGATATCGGTCTGCCAACGCCTTGCACAAGGTGGTTTTGCCGGTCCCAGACTCTCCAGTCACTAACAAGTGCTGAGCAACACCCGTTTCGCGATACAGCAGCAGTAGGCGGTCGATTTCATTAAAGGCCGTCACAAACGGCGGAAAGTCCAAGTACTCGCTTGTGAAGCTCTGCAGGGCTTTAAATTCAATGAGTGCCATGTCATTGATCCTTGCGTTTGAATCGGAATGTCGGCAAGGAGGGCGGCACCTCATCATCGATTTGCAGCAGTTGCTTCTGATTGATTTTGGGGGATATGGGTGGACTGTTCTGGAGCTGCGCTTGTGGATGGTTACTGGTGATGCCCTGCAGCTTGGCAGCTCGTCGTCGTGTACGTTGCTTAGAGCTTCGCAGCAGGTTGTCGACCGTCGCTATCAGGTCGGATTTGGCCTTGTGCACGGTTTGTTGGCTTCCTGTTGCCTCAAATTTCTCGCGCATCTGCTGCTGGATCAGTTCATGCTGGACCAGCGTTAAACCATTGGCATAGCTTTGATCCAGTGCTAGTACCCGTATTGCCTCTTGCCGCTCTGGTGCCCAGACCTGGACAGCTCCCATATCCTCCGGGTCGTAGACGATTCTTAGCTTCACGCCAGGGCCCCAAGCTCTCATGATTGAATCAAGCTCCGGGCCGGCATAGCGAATTCCTTTGAGAGTGAGGCCGTCGCGCTGGAGCCTGCGCTCTTCGATCAAGCCAATGCGGCGTTGAAGATCATCGAGGCTGCCTGGTAGCTCTGGGGCTCTGTGCTTGAGTCCCTCATGCCACTTGAGCCAAGGACTGCTAGCAAGCCCTTTGTGATAGCTTTGTGCGTAGATGTCGAGCAGCCACTTTTCAAGCACATGCTTGAACTCAGCCATCGTCAGCACCGCATGTTTCTGAGGGTCGTATTCACCTCTATCTGCAAGTCGTGCAAGGCTGGTACCTGGCATTTGATGACACAACGAGAAATTCAGGGTTTTCAGAAAACGCTCGATTTTTCCCTTGTACCAAGGTTGCCGCTTCGGGCAGTAAAGGATGTAGATCCCAAGGTCCATGGCAGCGCCTTCTAGCGCGGTGCCATGGAACTCAAGTCCGTTATCCAATGCGAGGCAGTCCATCACACCGTAGCAAGGCCAAGCATGTTCTATATGCAGGCCCGGGATGACCTCTGTTACTGGTACTTTAGGGAGAATTGCATGTCGCAGCGCTCCCATTACGGCTGTGGCAGACGCTCCGCCGAAGTTGAGAAAGTACCCTAGGGGAAAGCGGCTGAAGCTATCGAGGAACAGTGTGAGGATGGGGCGTCCAAGAGGAAGCCCCGTGCGTTCGTCAATCAGAAACAGATCTAGCGGAGTATGGTCAGCTTCGACACGCTGCAATATGCCACCTACCTGCGGTGCAGCCTTGGCGACGCGATATCGACTCTCGGCGGCCCCTTTGCCTTCCTTGAGTAAGGTTTGGTCAAAGGCCGGTAGCTGTTTGAAAATTCGATAGCTGGTACGTAGTGCTGGTGCTAGCAGCTGTTCTTCAGGCAAAAGATGGTGATTTTCTGCCTGAACTTTCTTTGTGAAGCGCGTGTGGATTGAGGCAAGGCTTGCACCAGGGCTTGCATGGAATGCCTCTTCTGCAGCTTGAGCAAACAACGTCAACACCCGGTCTGACTGCCGTTGTGACCTGTTACCGCGTAGATCGTGACGCGGAACTAGAGTTCTTGTTTGCTTGGTTCCTCTAAATTTTCGGTGCCAGCGGTATACCGTAATCCATGAAGGTGGCTTGGGGTCGTTGATCCGTGCGGCAACAGCAGCAATGAGTGGCACAAGATTGCGCTCGGTAATTCCGTGTGTGCCAGTCTCGTCGATCGCTCGTACGTAGGAAAGGCGACGGCGTATTTCGTGCTGTGCTGGTTCAGGAAGCTCACCTAGAGACCGACTGTAGTGCGATGGCTCCATCCCATTATTCGCTGTAGCTTGGGCCGCTATTTCTCCAGCGGAGAACGCAACAAGCAGTTCAGCCTTTGAGCTTAGAACGATCTGGCCGTCGCTCAACCGCTCCAGGATCACCTGATCGTCAGCACCAATGCGTTCTATTCGGTGTGGGACGTCCGACCATTCAAAAGTCAAACCGGTCCGAAAGGCGAAACCATGCATCGTCGTTCTCCTTGACAAGGGTTAAGACTGAGTTCTCTGTGACGTTGGTACTTAGTTCGCACGTCAACAGTCCCATCATCAGGAGGCTGTAGGGGTCGAGGCCCACCTGTGACAATGAAGTAAGGGCCTCCCCCAATGGCAAAGGGAACAGAGCGCTCAGGCGTCTTAGTTCCAAAGAGCACTTCAGATAGCTGGGTAGGAGTCGTGGAGCCTGGTGATAGATCTGTCGAAGGTTGCTGAGCCTGGGCTGGGGTTGAAGCAATTTTTCTGTCAGCACGACGTACGATTGATTACGCCGTTCAAAGTGTTTGTTCACTTGAAGCAGCTTGTGCTTTGTACTGGGCTCTTCGGTGAATTTCTCAGGCTTGACCTCGATGTATATCGCACGGCCATTGGTCAGAAAGAGCTCGAAGTCTGGGGTGTACCGGCGCAAGCGTGAGCCATCCGCGTAATGGATGGTCTGGGGTTGCTCCGTGTAGCGAGCGATAAGAGGGGAGGTCTCGAAGTGGTATATCGCCGCCAACTCGAGCATTCCCTCGTGGTGAATCAGGCGGCCGTTTTTGCGACTAGGAAACTTGCCTCGAAGAATGCCCCCAGTGGGGCGAACAATGCTTCTGGCGCGCTGATGGACTATGCCATCCGGGGCACGGCCATTCCAGGTTCCGCGCCAAGTGACGAGTGTCATCGCGAATTCCAAAAAAGAGTCAGTCTTCCCTGCCACTTAGGGACATGGTCGGTATGCCTATATCTGGGCAATAAAATGCCCTTCCTCTGGTCAAAAACCTTTGGAATATGCAGTGGCGGGGTGGGAGTGCAGCTTGACGTGCCTATGGCGGCTCGCGATACTTTGCTTGCAACGGCGTCTCGCGAGAGTCGCGTAAGGGCGGATCAGGCCGAAAGGTTTGATTCGCTTTTACATTTGGGCCTCCAGGTTTCTGCGCCGCCGCAGTCGTTGCGTTGGTTCTAGCTCCTGCCGTCGAACAATGTCCGGCAGGTTTAGCAGCTCGCGTATGAGGCGTGCCTGTGCAGGATGCAAGCCATCCAGCCGCTGCCGCAATGCATCGAGCATCCAGTAGACATCTGGATGCGCATCAGGCTCGAGGACTAGCTTTCTTTCCGAGGCTTTGGCAGCGACTCGAAGCTCACACTCTTCGCTAGACGTTAGCGACAGTGTTCTGACCAGCTTATTGACGAACTCGATCGTTGGCGGACCTTTGAGTCCAACCTCCAAGGCGGAAATGTAGGTCTGGTCATACCCAATTAGCTCGGCCAACTCGTTCTGCCGAATGCCATGGCGCATCCGGAGTTCATGAAGTTGACGTGCAAAGGGGCTCATGAATCGCTGCAAGTAAAGTTCTTTGACTCGCAGCGTAAGTTAACTTTTATAGATTTGTCAATCTATAAGTTATTGATTTAAAAAGGGAAAGTGTTGACTGTCAACACGCTTAGCAGGCTTTCGCATGCGAAAGATATGCAGGCTTCTATCAAGCGCCGTTGACGAGCCCGATGACATGTCTAACGAGCGGCTTGCAGACGTTTCAAAGCATTGGTAAGATATTCTTACCTGTGGTAATGAGTATTTCGGAGGTTCAAAATGGATGCAGCGCTTATTCACTCGACTTTGGTAGACGTCCTGCAGAACATACAAGCAACGAGCGAACTCGAGTGTCCCGCACTTGGTGGCGGTACGAAACCCATCGAAGATTTGCCGAAGTTTGATAGCAAGATTTGGCCGGTTGCCATCGGTATGCTTGGGGCGAAGCTGGGAATTACCATTGCCAATGATGTGAATATCTTTCGTCAGGACGACTCCTGTATTGCACTGACGATTGATCAAATCGTGGCGAAGGTTGTTGCCCTCGCTGACGCCCAAGAAGCAGTTCAACCCAAGCAGGCGAATGCTCAATGACAGATAGCTCGGAAACCCAGCGTCTGGCAATCGCCGAACGCCTGCGAGAAGCTAGAAAAGCCGCAGGCCTGTCGCAAGGACAGGTGGCCAAGCTTTTGCAGATGCATCGACCGACGATTTCGGAGATCGAGGCCGGCAATCGTCGCGTTTCAGCGGAAGAGCTCTTGAAGTTCTCGGAAACCTACGACGTCACTGTTTCATGGCTACTCGGTGAGACGGCCGAACAGCTCGAAATGGATGATCCGCGGCTGCAGCTTGCAGCCCGTGAATTGAGCAAGCTTAAGTCGGACGACTTGGATCGACTACTACGGCTGCTTGCATCGATGCGCAACGCAGAGGCCGAAGGAGGGCACAAATGAGTGCCCAACCCTCAAACACATCGTTGGCAGAGCGAAAAGCACTCGTGATGCAGGGCATGCAGGCGTCCATCACTGCACGCATGAAGGCCGGCTTAGACCTCAAAAGTCCTGCCTGTATCTATGGCCTGTGCGAGGCGCACAACGTAGTCGTACGTTTCAATGACATCAATATGGAAGGCATGTACGACCGGACTTCGAAGCCGCGTATTCATGTTTCTGCCCTCAGACCTTTGGCAAGAAGAACTTTCACATGTGCGCATGAGCTGGGGCACCATGTTTTTGGTCATGGATCGACTATTGACGAATTGCGAGAAGATCAGGTTAATAGCGGTGACCGTCCTCCGAATGAGATCCTAGCAGATGCTTTCGCAGCCTTCACTCTGATGCCAACGCTTGGTTTGCGCGAGGCATTTGCAAAGCGCCACTTGGATCCGAACCGTGCTACAGCATTGGACATGTACGCCATCGCCTGTAACTTTGGTGTGGGTCAAGCGACGTTGGTAAATCATCTTGCATATGGGGTCAACATGATCAACCAGATGCAGCGTGATCGCCTAGGACGGATTACACCGAAGATGATTCGCACTGAACTATTGGGTGAAGTCGTCTCCACTCCACTTACGGTTGCAGATCTGCACTGGAACTCACCGACGCTTGATATTGAGCAGGATGCGCTGCTACTACTTCCATCAGGGGTGGTCGTGGACACGTCAATGTTGGCACCTGAGCGGGTGCTGGCCGGTGGGAGATTATTTCGTGCTGCCAAGTGCGGAATTACGCGAGTAGCAATTCCCGGTAATTCATGGGCGACCTATGTTCGTATCGCCAAGCGCCAGTACGTTGGCCTAGCTCGATTCCGCCACCTTGAGGATACTGCAGATGACTAAGCTTCCCCATTCGATTGGCCCTCTCCTCGTTGATGAGCCTGACATTTCGCGAGCTTGGGCTAAAGCAGTGCTTCATGTAATTGAGCACGCTGGGTCCGAGGTATCACCGCTAATTTTGAGTGTGCACGGTTTTGATGAAGGAAAAAAGATTCCTGAGACAGAGCCTATTCGTTTGGCTCTCGATAGGTTGCTTTCGAGGAAAGGTATACGCAGTGTGGACGATGTGGCATTTACGATTTTTCCGCAGCGCTTGTGGCAGCTAGCTCAGGGCGATCGGAAGGCATTGTTTCAGTATTACAAGGACGCTTTCCCTCGCTACCAAGCGATGAATGCTCGGGACAACCGTCGTGGCCTCTACTTCGAGCGAATGACTGGATATGGACGTGGCCCGTGTGATGGCAATCAGCTTGAGTGGATTCTGTCTCAATTTGAGGCGCGTGAGGGGGTACGCCGGTCTATGTTCCAAGCGAGCGTATTTGATCCTGAGCGAGACCATGTAGCAGACGCTCAACTTCAGTTTCCTTGCCTTCAGCATGTCAGCTTTGAGCCGACGAAGCAGGGCCTGGTTGTAAATGCCTTTTATGCGACACAGCAACTGTTTGTGAAGGCATATGGAAATTATCTTGGCATTGCCCAGTTAGGTGCTTTCATGGCCCACGAAATGAAGACCAAATTTCTGAGAATGAATGTTGTCGTTGGTGTCGCGAAGTTTGAACGCATTTCGAAGTCTGATGCAGAGCTTCAACCGTTGATAGATGCATGTCGTGGAAGTTTTGCTACACAGTCTCATGAGACAGCAAATACCGTAGTGCCTACCTCAGATTTAGAGATTGAAGCGTGAAAGTTGGAACCAAGAAAATAAGTCCTCCTACGCAGGACGATTCGACGATCGAGCCGTCTTCAATCATCGATTTGCCGCATTTGCTTCCAATCAAAGTAACGCCTGTTTTTGACACCTACTGGCGGTTTGCTGTGGAGCGACAGAGCGTATTCTTCCAAAGGCTTGAGGGGAAGCCCGCACCGTGGACTGAAGATCCTGTTATCTCAGTTCACAAGTTTACGAATGCGTATCGTGCATCAGATCGTGTGAGCCAGTACCTTATCAGGCACGTGATCTATCGCGATGACCTCCCTCAATCACCATCCGAGGTACTTTTCCGAACTTTACTGTTCAAATTGTTCAACAAGATCGAGACTTGGGAGTTGCTTGAGCACGCTTTTGGTGAGATCACGTTCAAGGACTACAGGTTCGACCAATATGACAAGGTTCTGAGCCAGGCGATGAAGGCCGGAGGACGAATCTACTCTGCAGCCTACATCATGCCACCAGGGGGGTCAGCCTTCGGATACGCAGCGAAACATCAGAACCACCTGCGCCTACTGGAGCGCATGATGGCTGATGACCTAGCGGGTCAATTAGCGAAGTTAAAAAAAATGCAGACCGCGTTCGAGCTACTCAGAAGCTACCCAACGATTGGAGACTTTCTCGCATATCAGTTCGTGACAGACATCAACTACAGCGAAGTCACCAATTTCTCCGAGATGGAATTCGTTATACCAGGACCCGGAGCTCGGGACGGCCTGAGAAAGTGCTTTAGAGCTAGCATTGGATTAAACGAAGCAGAGTTAATCCGATTGATGGTGGATAATCAGGAGCGTGAGTTTGAACGACTTGGTATCAAGTTCCAGTCGCTGTGGGGACGTCGACTGCAACTAATTGATTGCCAAAATCTTTTCTGCGAGGTTGATAAATATGCACGGGTTGCTCACCCTGATGTGGCTGGCATATCAGGACGGACTCGCATCAAACAAAAATTTTCTCCTACCGCTCCTTTGGCGTCGCCTTGGTATCCTCCTAAATGGGGCATCAATGCGAAAATTGAGGCCGATCTTTTGGGACGTGCTGAGCTGTTATTGAATAAGAACGTGCCGAATGGTGGGCCTACCCAGTCAACTTTGGATTTAGGAAGCTCGTAATGAACCTGAACACATACCAGCGTGAAGCACAGAAGACCGATCGTGTTCCTTTGGAACGGGAAATTGGAGATACGGGAGCCGATCTTGTTGTCCCATTGCTTGGGCTGGCAGGTGAAACAGGTGAGTTGTTGAGCGAGTACAAAAAGCACCTTCGAGATGGTGACTCTCATCTCCTATTTAAGGCTCGTGTATCTGAAGAATTGGGCGACTTGCTTTGGTACGTAGCGAATGTCGCTGCGAAGTTTGATCTTAAGCTTGAAGATGTTGCACAAGCAAACCTAAAAAAAACGCAGGGCCGCTGGGGTAACCAAGATACTGGGGCGCTGGTTTTCGATGCCGAATTCGACGAGAAAGAGCAGCTGCCACGTCGTTTCGAAGTCGAACTCAGCGAGGTTATCGTGAAGGGGCGCACGAAGATTCGAATGCGTGTAAATGGGAAGAAGATCGGTGACGATCTGACTGATAACGCGGACGACCCTGATGGCTATCGATTTCACGATGTCTTTCATCTGGGCTATGTCGCAGTACTTGGCTGGTCGCCGGTTATTCGTAAGCTGCTGAGGAGGAAGCGTAAGAGCAATCCTCAAGTAGATGAAGTGCAGGATGGCGGCAGAGCACAGGTCTTGGATGAAGGCGTTGCAGCACTGGTCTTTGACTACGCGAAGGAGCATCGGTGGCTCGAAGGCGTCACTGATTTGGACTATAAATTGCTGCGTACGGTCAAAGGTGTGACTTCGCTTCTGGAGGTTCGTGAGCGTTCTTTAGGTGAGTGGCAGCGTGCGATCTTGGCTGGATTCGCTGTTTGGAGGCAGGTTCTGGAAGCCGGTGGGGGGAGGATACTTGTCGATCAGGATGCGAAGAGCCTTACCTTTTTAGGCCCGCCAACGAAAGGAACTCGTAGGAGACCTGTTAACAGGCCTTGATTGCTGTTCGAACTAGGTAGTGACGGAGGCGCATATATGACCGAGGAGACGCAGATTTTGAATTTTCAAAACGTCTTGGCTCATGGAGTGGATGTTGTCGACACAGCAGAATTTGCTCGCCTTATAAATAGACAAGCTAGCGAATTTTTGGATCGTTACTTCACAGCCACGGAGCTGTTTTCAGCGGGCGTGGGTGGTGACAGAGTAGAGAAACTTGCGTCACGTTTTGCCGTTAAGGAGGCGGTGCTTAAAGCTCTTGGCACTGGGTGGGGTGACGGCATAGCATTTACAGATGTTGAGGTGGTTTCTCAATGGAGCGGTGCTCCGAGCATCGTGTTGCATCGGCGATTGGCGGCAATTGCAAGTGAACGAGGGGTCGTTCATTGGTTGGTTAGTGCCAGTCACACAAGCGGAATTTCCATAGCTAGTGTTATCGCCCTCACCTCTTCAATTCAGAATTGACTGGGTGCTCATTGTTTGGGTCAGTCGGAGTTAGTCACCATGTATTCATGGTGCATGGCCGATCCAAATGGACACTTCAAGTCGGCTGACAGTGGTGAAATATTGTGTGTCTCTGGTTTTTTAGGCGTCGGTTTAGAAATTTGCAGATAAGTCCTTTGATACAAAGAGGCCTATTCTTCATCTTCTAACAAGGGCTTTTCTAGATCTACTTTGACGTCCTGCACCAGCATTTTGCTGCGTTTCATGACTTCTGCTTCAAAGCTTTGCAGGTGCTCGGGGTGAGAGCAGATGTCTTGTGCCAAAACCTCTAAAAGTTGCTGCTCAAGATTCAAACTAGGCTCTACGGAGGCAACCGCACGAGTAAGAATCACCTCGCCGTTGGAACGGATTTCGTAGCTAACTTTGTCGCGCTTATTCAAGCGTAGAACTCGTCGCACTGAGGCGGGAATTGTGGTTTGGTAGCGTTCAGTCAGCGTGGACTCGACTCTAGGTGGGGTTGGCAAGATCAACTCTCCAATTTGCTTGATCACATAGTAAGCCGGCTGTCTTGCTTACTCAAGGCTTAAAGCTAAAGGCGTAGAGACTTCAGCGTGAGAGTCAGCCGGTGCCGTTGGGTTCCAAAAGCCCAAGAAAAAAGGCCTATCTCGAGTTCGAGATAGGCCTTTTTCAACTTGCTGGATTTTTTCAATAACTGAGGCAGAAAATTTTCACTAACTTGGCACAGTTTTCACTTTATCTGTCATCCGACAACCTACAACATCAAACGTCGATATTCCCCGCGCGCAACGCGTTGTCTTCGATGAAGTTGCGGCGCGGTTCGACCTCGTCGCCCATGAGCATGGTGAAGACGCGGTCGGCTTCAATGGCGTCGCCGATCTTGACCTGCAGCAGGCTGCGGACGTTGGGGTCCATGGTGGTTTCCCAGAGCTGCTCGGGGTTCATTTCACCCAGACCCTTGTAGCGCTGGCGACCCGTGGTGCGCTCGGCTTCGGAGATCAGCCAGGCCATGGCCTGACGGAAGTCGCCGACCTTTTCGGTCTTGGCCTTCTCGCCTTCGCCGCGCGTGACCTTGGCGCCTTCGCCCAGCAGGCCGACGAAGTTCTGCGCTTCGTCGGACAGGGCGGCGTAGTCATGGCTGCGCACGAACTCCTGGGTCAGGATGGAGCTCTTGATATTGCCGTGGTGATGGCGGCTGATGCGCAGGATGGGGTGCTCGCTGTTGGGGTCGATCTCGGCCGTCACATCGGCGGGAACGCCGGTGGTGGTCAGCTCGCGCAGCTTGGCTTCGAGAATCGGGGCGCACTCCTGGGCTTCCTCGATGGTGTCGAGCTTGATCTGCACGCCGTCGGCAATGGCGCGCAGGGCTTCGGCATCCATGAAGTTGGACAGGCGCTCGATGACGGTTTCGGCGGCCAGGTGCATGTTGGCCAGCTTGGCCAGTTCTTCGCCTTCGACGGTGCGCGGATTGTCGCCGCCGGTGTTCACGCTGGCATGGTTCAGCGCGATCTTGAGCAGGTATTTGTTGAGGGCCGGGCCGTCTTTGAGGTAGAGCTCTTCCTTGCCGTTCTTGACCTTGTACAGCGGCGGCTGGGCGATGTAGATATGGCCGCGCTCGACCAGATCGGGCATCTGGCGGTAGAAGAAGGTCAGCAGCAGGGTACGGATGTGGGCGCCGTCCACGTCCGCGTCGGTCATGATGATGATGCGGTGGTAGCGCAGCTTGTCGGGGTTGTAGTCGTCGCTGCTGCTCTTGCCCGAGTCTTCGCTGACCTTGCCGATGCCGGTGCCCAGGGCCGTGATCAGGGTGATGATTTCCTGGCTGGACAGCAGCTTTTCGTAGCGGGCCTTTTCCACGTTCAGGATCTTGCCGCGCAGCGGCAGGATGGCCTGGAACTTGCGATCGCGACCCTGCTTGGCGGAGCCGCCGGCGGAGTCACCCTCGACGATGTAGATTTCGCACAGCGCAGGATCTTTTTCCTGGCAGTCGGCCAGCTTGCCGGGCAGGCCCATGCCGTCTAGCACGCCCTTGCGGCGCGTCATTTCGCGGGCCTTGCGCGCGGCTTCACGGGCACGCGCGGCCTCGATGATCTTGCCGCAGAGGATCTTGGCGTCGTTGGGGTTTTCTTCGAGGAAGTCGGTCAGGCTCTTGGCCACGATGTCTTCCACGGGCGCGCGCACTTCCGAGCTGACCAGCTTGTCCTTGGTCTGGCTGGAGAACTTGGGCTCGGGCACCTTGACGCTGAGCACGGCGCACAGGCCTTCGCGCATGTCGTCGCCGGAGACTTCGACCTTGGCCTTCTTGGCCATTTCGTTGTCGGCGATGTATTTGCCGATCACGCGGGTCATGGCCGCGCGCAGGCCGGTCAGGTGGGTGCCGCCGTCACGCTGGGGAATGTTGTTGGTGAAGCACAGCACCTGCTCGGCATAGCTGTCGTTCCACTGCATGGACACTTCGACACCGATTTCGGTGCCGGGAATGCCGCCATAGGTTTCCGCAGGGCGCGAGCCGTTGGCATGGAAGGTGGTGGGGTGCAGCACCTTCTTGGTGCCGTTGATGAACTGCACAAAGCCCTTGACGCCGCCGGCGCCCGAGAAGTCGTCTTCCTTGCCGTCGCGCTCGTCCTTGAGCCGGATGCGCACGCCGTTGTTCAGGAAGGACAGCTCGCGCAGGCGCTTGGCCAGAATCTCGTAGCGGAACTCGAAGTTCTCCTTGAAGATTTCCTGGTCGGGCAGAAAGTGCACCTTGGTGCCGCGCTTGTCGCTGGCACCGACCACGCGCATGGGCGAGACTTCGGCGCCGTCCACGACTTCGATCAAACGGTTTTGCACAAAGCCGCGCGAGAAGTCGATCTCGTGGCGTCGGCCGTCGCGGCTGACGGTGAGCTTGAGCCAGACGGACAGCGCGTTCACGCAGGACACGCCCACGCCGTGCAGGCCGCCCGAGACCTTGTAGCTGTTCTGGTTGAACTTGCCGCCGGCGTGCAGCTCGGTCAGGGCGATTTCGGCAGCCGAGCGCTTGGGCTCGTGCTTGTCGTCCATCTTCACGCCGGTGGGAATGCCGCGGCCGTTGTCGATGACGGACAGCGAGCCGTCGGCATGGATGGTGACCAGAATGTCGTCGCAGTAGCCGGCCAGCGCTTCGTCGATGGAGTTGTCCACGACCTCGAAGACCAGGTGGTGCAGACCGGTGCCGTCCGAGGTGTCACCGATGTACATGCCTGGGCGCTTGCGCACGGCTTCCAGGCCTTCCAGGATCTGGATTGCGCCTTCGCCATAGCCGCCTGCATCTGCGGCGGTCTGGGTGTCTGGCTTGTTCTCTTCGGTCATGAAATTACCTTGCTGCTACAAGGTCAGGAGCTGTTGGCGCCTGACCTGCATAACTTTCAAATGAATACTTGCCTGAAATCATTACAGGACGAGCGGTAGCTGCTCCTGTTATTTCAGGCAATGAAATGGCTGGCTGCGTTCGGTCCACTCAGATGCGCATGGGCATCACGACGTACTTGAAGCTTTCGTTCTCGGGGATGGTGACCAGCGCCGAGCTGTTGCCGTCCTGCAGATCGATCTTGACCATGTCCTGGCTCATATTGGTGAGCACATCGATCAGGTAGGTCACGTTGAAGCCGATCTCGATGGTGTCGCCACCGTAGTCGATGTCGAGTTCGTCCATGGCCTCTTCCTGCTCGGCGTTGTTGGACGCCACGCGCAGCGTGCCAGGCTCGACCGACAGGCGCACGCCCTTGAACTTGTCGCTGGTCATGATGGCCGTGCGCTGCAGCGATGCCAGCAGCGGGGCGCGGCCCAGGGTCACGCTGTTGGTGTGGTTGCGCGGGATGACGCGGTTGTAGTCGGGGAACTTGCCTTCGACCAGCTTGGTCACGAACTCCATGCCGCCAAAGGTGAACTTGGCCTGGTTGTTGGCAAACTGCATCTCGATGACGGGCTGGTTCTCGCCGCTGGCGTCCGACAGCAGGCGCTGCAGCTCCAGCACGGTCTTGCGCGGCAGAATCACTTCCTGCTTGATGGGCACTTCCACATCCAGCGTGGCGCTGGCCCAGGCCAGACGGTGGCCGTCGGTGGCCACCAGGCTCAGGGTGTTGCCTTCGGCGACGAACAGAATGCCGTTCAGGTAGTAGCGGATGTCCTGCACGGCCATGGCAAAGGAGACCTGGCCCAGCAGGTCCTTGAGCACCTTCTGCGGCACGCTGAAAGCGGGGCCGAAGGCCGCCGATTCCTGCACCAGCGGGAAGTCTTCGGCGGGCAGGGTCTGCAGCGTGAAGCGACTCTTGCCGCCTTTCAGAATCATCTTGGACTGCTGCGTCTCCAGGCTCACGGTCTGGTCGCCGGGCATGGTCTTCAGGATGTCGATCAGCTTGCGGGCACCGATGGTGGTGGTGAAGTCGCCGGCGTCGCCGCCCAGCTCGGCCGTGGTGCGGATCTGGATTTCCAGGTCGCTGGTTGTCAGCTGCAGCGCATTGCCGGTCTTCTTGATCAGCACATTGGCCAGAATGGGCAGCGTGTGGCGGCGCTCGACAATGCCGGCCACCGATTGCAGGACCGCGAGAACTTTGTCTTGTGTGGCTTTCAGGACGATCATGTCAACCTCAGTGATTTAAGTGCGCATTTGTTTTGACGCGGCGGCGTCCGCAGGGCAGGGCGGACGCTCCCTCATGCCGCGTGAATTCCCCATTTTGCCCTGTGTGAGTGACATTCATGGGGGAGTTTTCATCAACCCTTGAGCGTTTGTTCCAGCACATGCAGCTGCTGGTTCAACTCGGTGTTGGTCTGGCGCTCGCCCGCAATCTTGCGTACGGCGTGCAGCACCGTGGTGTGGTCGCGGCCGCCAAACAGCTCGCCGATCTCGGGCAGGCTTTTCTGCGTCAGCTCCTTGGCCAGGTACATCGCAATCTGGCGCGGTCGGGCAATGCTGGCCGGGCGCTTCTTGCTGTACATGTCGGCCACCTTGATCTTGTAGTAGTCAGCCACCGTCTTCTGGATGTTTTCCACAGAAATCTGGCGGTTCTGAATACTGAGCAGATCGCGCAGCGCCTCGCGGGCCAGCTGGATCGACACTTCCTTCTGGTTGAAGCGCGAATAGGCCAGGATCTTGCGCAGCGCGCCTTCGAGTTCACGCACGTTGGAGCGCACGTTCTTGGCCACGAAGAAGGCGACCTCTTCGGGCATGTCGGCGTTCTCGGCACGGGCCTTGTTGATCAGAATCGCCACGCGCATTTCCAGCTCGGGCGGCTCGATGGCCACCGTCAGGCCGGAGTCGAAGCGCGAGACCAGGCGCTCGTGAATATTGGCCAGACCCTTGGGATAGGTGTCGGACGTCATCACGATATGGCTCTTCTTGGCCAGCAGGGCCTCGAAGGCATTGAAGAACTCTTCCTGCGTACGGTCCTTGTTGGCGAAGAACTGCACATCGTCGATCAGCAGCAGATCGAGCGAGTGGTAGCGTTCCTTGAACTCGTCGAAGGTGCGGCGCTGGTAGGCCTTGACCACATCCGAGACGAACTGCTCGGCGTGGATGTAGAGAATCTTGGCGTCGGGCTTGTCCTTGAGCAGCTGGTTACCCACAGCATGCACCAGGTGGGTCTTACCGAGACCGACACCGCCGTAGATGAACAGCGGGTTGTAGAGATGACCGGGCGAGCCTGCCACATGCATGGCGGCCGAGCGCGCCATGCGGTTGGCCGTACCTTCGACCAGCGTCTCGAAGGTGAGGGCCGGGTTCAACCGGGTGCGGAAAACCGGTGCGCTGGCCTCTTCGCTGGTGACGGTGGGCACAGCGACATTGTGCGTCTGCGGCGCAGCCTGCTGTGTTGACGACGGAGGGCGCACATAAGTACGGACAACGCTTTCCCGCTGAGCAAGTGCCAACTCAAGAGTGACGGGTTGGCCGTAGAGCGACTCCAGCATGGCCGAGATGCGGCCCGCATACTGGGCACGGATCCAGTCCAGCTTGAAGCGGTTGGCCACATAGACGGTGACCTTGGAAAAATCTTCTGCAACGAGTGCCGTCAGCGGCTTGATCCAGGTGTTGAATTGCTGCTCTGGCAGCTCCTGACCCAGTTGCTCAACGCAGACCTGCCACAGGGCCTGGCCTGCATCATTGGTTGGTTCCTCTGTCATTGTCAAAAGTCTAATTGTGGATAGGAGGAACAGTTGCGGGGTTGGTATTGTAGCTTTTGCGGAAGTTATCCACAAAATATCAGAAGGCTGTCCCCGACTCCGGTGCGTTATAGGCTGCACATCCTAATAGATTGGCCGCCTGCTGTTTGTAAAGAATCTCTGGGCCGCGCAGGTGCTTGACGAGATACCCCGTGAGTCCTTAGCAAATTCAAGGGTCATTGCATCAAAGGCGCAACGCTGTGATAATCCCCGGTTTCCCTGAATGTGTTCAGGGTGATATGAGCCGGGCGCCTTTTTTGTGCGCGCGCGCCCAGTTGCTTTAGGCGCTGTGGCGGGTGCTTTGTTCCGTTTGTTGCCTTCTGGTCCGATGACATGCACGGCATGTGAAAAAATATCGGGCTTGGCGGTGACAGTGTGCGGCGCAAAACCGGAATGGTCGGGCGCAGACATGGCGCCTTGCCGACGCAAATACTGAACCTTCTCAAGGAACCAACATGAAACGTACTTACCAACCTTCCAAGATCCGCCGCGCCCGTACCCACGGTTTCCTGGTCCGCATGAAGACCAAGGGTGGCCGTGCCGTGATCAACGCACGTCGCGCCAAGGGCCGCAAGCGTCTGGCCGTCTAAGGCCGGCGTTGGCTAGCGGTCTGCTCATTCGCTGCGCTGAAGGCCTCTGAACGGAGGCTCTCCTATGCAAAGGCTGAAAACGCGTCCGCAATTCCAGGCCACCATGTCCGCGGGCACGATTGCCCGTACCCCGCACTTCGCCCTGCATCGCATGGAGCTGGTGGCCGAGGTTCCCGACATGGTTGCCAACCCCAGGACAGGGCCCGGATCGAACGATCCGCAGGCCCTGTTTGGCATTGGTGCCGTGCGCAAGCAGGCCTGGCTGGGTGCCATGGTGCCCAAGCGCTGGGCACGCCGCTCGGTCACGCGCCACACCATCAAGCGCCAGATCTACGCGGTGTCCTCGGATTACGAGGATGCCCTGCTGTGTGCTTCCTATGTGGTGCGCCTGCGCTCGGGGTTTGACCGTAAGCAATTCGTCAGTGCAACTTCGGATCAGCTCAAGGCTGCGGTCCGCAAGGAACTGCAACAGCTTTTTGCGACCGGGGCGCGCCGCCTGACGCAGGCCCGTCAGACCGCCGAGGCGGAGGTGGATTTGAAGAAAAATTCACCCCAAGCCATTGATCGCAAAGCGCAAGAAGCTACTGATTCAATAGCTAATCAGCCGGAGAACCAGCCATGATGCAGCGACTGCTCATGGCTGTAGTGCGTGGCTACAGGCTGCTGCTCAGTCCCTGGCTGGGCTCGGCCTGTCGCTTCGAGCCGACCTGCTCGGCCTATTCCCTTCAAGCGCTGGAGCAACACGGCGCTGCGGTAGGCTCTTATCTGACGGTGCGCCGGCTGGCGCGTTGTCATCCGTGGTGTGACGGAGGGCATGATCCCGTGCCACAGCAAAAGCCCAGGCTGTTTTCCTTTCTGGACGATGCCTCGGACTCTTCCGCGACCACCCAACCTTCCTCACCTAAGAAGTCTTCATGAACGATATTCGCCGCACCATACTGTGGGTGATATTTGGCTTTTCCATGGTTTTGCTCTGGGACAAGTGGCAAATCCATAACGGCAAAAAGCCCACCTTCTTCCCATCGCCGCAGACGGTCAGCGCGCCTGCTGCGGCCGATGTCAAGCCTGCTGACGTCAGCGTGCCCCAGCCCGCCGCTGCCGCCTCTGCCGGCGACGTGCCCGGTGCTGCCAATACTGCGGCTCAGCCCGCAGCAGCCGTGACGCCCCGTCAGGACGTGATCGTGGGCAGCGATGTGATGCGCCTGACCTTCGACAGCGAAGGCGGCACACTCAAGCATTCAGAGCTGCTCAAGTACTCCGACACCGTGGATGACAAAAAGCTCATGCAGGTGTTCGAGGAAAACGCCAAGCGTGTGTATCTGGGTCAGACCGGCCTGATCGGCGGCAACTTCCCCACGCACAAGACTCCCATGACCGTGATGCCCGGCGAGCGCGAGCTCAAGGACGGTCAGGACAGCGTGCAAGTGCGCTTCGAGTCCGCCGACCAGGGTGGCGTGAAGCTGGTCAAGACATTCACGCTCAAGCGCGGCTCCTATGCCGTCGATGTGCAGCACGATGTGGTCAACACTGGCTCGACCGCCGTGAACCCCCAGCTGTACATGCAGCTGGTGCGCGACGGCAACAAGCCCGAGCATGAGTCCACGTTCTACTCCACCTTCACCGGTCCGGCCGTCTATACCGACGCTAAGAAGTACCACAAGGTCGAGTTCAAGGACATCGAAAGCGGCAAGGCCGAGGTCGACAAGGCCTCTCCCAATGGCTTTGTGGCCATGGTGCAGCATTACTTCGCCAGCGCCTGGCTGCTGGCCGACGGCATCCAGCGCGACAACTTCGTGCGCAAGGTGGGCGACAACCTCTATGCAGTGGGCATGATCACGCCCGTGGGCACGGTGGAGCCCGGCCAGACCAAGACCGTGAGCTCGCGCCTGTTCTCCGGTCCTCAGATCGAGCCCATGCTGGAAAAGCTCTCGCCCGGTCTGGAACTGGTCAAGGACTATGGCTGGCTGACGATTCTGGCCAAGCCGCTGTACTGGCTGCTGTCCGAGCTGCACAAGTTCATCGGCAACTGGGGCTGGTCCATCGTGGCCCTGGTGGTGCTGCTGAAGATTGCCTTCTACTGGCTCAACGCCAAGGCTTACTCCTCGATGGCCAAGATGAAGGCCATCAACCCCCGCATTCAGGAAATGCGCGAGCGTCTGAAGGACAAGCCCCAGCAGATGCAGCAGGAGATGATGCGCATCTACCGCGAGGAGAAGGTCAACCCCATGGGCGGCTGCCTGCCCATCGTCATTCAGATCCCTGTCTTCATGGCTCTGTACTGGGTGCTGCAGTCCAGCGTGGAAATTCGCAACGCGCCCTGGATTGGCTGGATTCATGACCTTTCGGTGCCGGATCCCTTCTTCATCCTGCCGCTGCTGATGACTCTGTCCTCGCTGCTGCAGACCGCCCTGAACCCCGCTCCTCCTGACCCCATGCAGGCCAAGATGATGTGGATCATGCCGCTGATGTTCAGCGTGATGTTCTTCTTCTTCCCCTCGGGTCTGGTGCTGTACTGGCTGACGAACAACATTCTGTCGATCGCTCAGCAGTGGATCATCAACAAGCGCATGGGTGTGCCGCCTCAGTTCAACCTGCCGAAGTTCGGCAAGGCTGCCGAAGGCAAGTAAGCACGGCGCCAGCGCCAACAAAAACGCCACCTGAAAAGGTGGCGTTTTTTTATGGGACGAATAAGGGCAGATTTCGTTGGTTGCCAACGATGTTGATGCGCCGTCTGATCAAAGATCTATGCAGGCCAATACAGTCGCTTTAGTGGAATGAGGCGTTTGGTCTCGGCATCGGTGGCATCGTAGTGCTCGATTAATGCACGGACTACATGCTCTAGTGTCCACATCGCCAATGGGATGGAGGCACGATCTGCTTCGTACAGTGCATCCTTGGTAAAGCCGCCTGTGCTTACATACAAACCCCGGTCATCCTTGTGTCGGCCACCGAGGAAGCTGCGGATATCCTGGCTACCCATCTGCTCCTTGCGGTGTTTGACCTCAACGACGATGCGAGGGTGTTCAAAGCCAAAACCATCGGGCGATGCAACAATGTCTTTGCCCCGGTCTGCTCCGTCTGGCGACACCTGTGTCTTGTAGCCCATGGCTCGCAGGATGCCTGCGACGACCTCTTGCATCTCTTTCCAGCTCAGATTGACGATGAGGTCCTTGATCTGCTCTCGCGCACGTTCCTCAATGCCACTCAGTGGGTCAATTGTTTCTTCTTCTACTTCGTATGCCTGTATTGGGGCTGGCTTGCCCTTTAGTGCGGCTTGTATTTCGTTTGCTGCGCTGGACGGGACTTCAAACAGAGTCAGGGTTGAGCCCAGGCTGTTTTTTGTACTGGCGCTAAGACTGTCGCGTGCGAGTTCTTGCATTTGCCACTGAACCTTGCGCACCAAAGACAAGCCCTGCTCGGCCGATTCTGGGCGGTGCTCGGATGGCCCCATAACTTTGCCGATCGAGTAGAGGCGGTTGGCTGGTGAGTAAGTAATGATCCAGTCGCCGTCTTGGATTTCATTGACGAAACGCCAGACCTGTGAAGCGCCCGATATCACGCTGCCTTGCTTGGACTGCGGCTCCATGGATTGAAAGAGTGCAATTAACTGCTTTCGGTCAACTCCAGGCTTGGCATGTGGCGCCAACTGACTCCAGCCGACGGCGACCACGCCTTGCTCTCGGAAAGCATCGTACAGACTGCCGCCTTCGCCTCGTACCATCCACATCCGTGCCATAAAAGTCCTTTTTGAGTGGGTGTCGGTCCACTATTTCTGCTGACGGAACACCAGAGTTATTTGCCGATGCAGAAGCAAAAGAAAGCCATCTACCCGTTTGAATCTAAAGCGTTTTTCAAATTTCGCTTTTGGCGCTTGGACATAAACTTGGACATGCATTCATGTCCTAGCGCTTCATGGATGGCTGTGGATAACAGTGGAGAGCCCCGAGCCTTTCGGCAAGCGCCGTCTGTGGATATCTCTAGCTGTCTTCGGCCAACCGTTGCCGGCGACGAGTCAATCCCCGACTCGCGTGGGTGCCGGACGCGCTCGATTCTAGCCCCGAAAGGCACCTTTTTCACACCGGCTTTCCTCAATCAATAGGAGTGGGCGAAGTCCGATTTGTTCGACGACACACATTCCGCCTTCGGATGACATGCGCTCCATCTGGCTGGTTCGCCAGGACCCTATGGAGTCTGACCATGTTCGACCAAACCACCCCCTCCTTCACCGAGGCGACAGCCGCAGTCGGTACGCCTCCATCGAACAACGTAAGCGTGCCCCTCGCCTTGCTGCTCGATGAGCGGCTTACGCCGCTGGAGCGCAACGCGTGGATGGTCTTTCGCGCACGTGTGGGTGAAGACGGCACAAGCGCACTCCCCAACTATGAACAAATGCGCCCGTTCCTCGCTTGCAAGGCGAACAACCAGAAAGCAGCCTATGAAACGGCTGCCCGCACCGTTTGCGTACTGCGCATGACGCGCTGGGTGCATCTGGTTGGCCACCGTCGCGACCCGCTCACCGGCCAGGTGCATAACACCCTCTATGCAGTTCACGACACGCCGCAAACGTGCCAGGCGGTGTGCGCATCGGATGCCGAATACATCGGGTTGCTGGAACGTTCGGTCGCCCATCCGAATCACGTTGTGCGCGCGGTTGCCATCGGTGTTCTCCAGGATCTGGCGACCGATGTGGACCTACCTGCCCCCCTTCGCCAACGGATTGCCTTGGCGTGCGCTCGGTCCGGCGTGGGGAACGACGATGATGCTGGCGGCCAACCGCCGCCGCTGAAAAATGAAAGTTCCCTTTCATCCGTTCATGGCGAGTCGGTTTCGACCACATCGAATGCTGCTTCGTCAGTACGTACGTATAAAGAATCTTTAAAAGAAGTACGTACGTACCGCGCGGACGCGGGTGAAAGCGGCCAGAGGGTCACTGTGCCCCCATTGCAGTTGCCGGCGTGTCTGGCCGGGATGGCGCCGGACCAGCATCGGGATGTGCAGGCCGCCCTGCGGCGCCTGCCGGGTGAGCACCGGCAACCGGTTCTGGACGAGCTGGAGGCCAGGGCGCAGGCAGGCACGGTACGCAATGTCGTGGCTTACCTGTTCGGCTTGGTGCGCCGCGTGCTTGCCGGGGAGTTCCGCCTGTGGGCGGCGAAGCAGCCCGCCAAGGTAGCGCCGGCCATCCACCCGGTCAGCCCGGCAGCCCAGGCAGCAACCATCAAGCCGGCTTCGCCCGAGTACACCCCGGCTGCGCCTGAAGTAGCGCGGGCTCATCTCGCTTTGGCGCGTAGCATGTTGCGCATGCCGGTGAGGGCCGGAGACCTGGCGGCCGAACTCCTGCAGGAGGGCCACAGGCAGGCCCTTCCTGTCTAGCTTCGCGGCCTGCGGCCTTGACCAAGAGGCGCGGCCTCTTGGAACTCCGTTCTCGCCGAAGGGCAAGGGTGCAGGGGTAAAAGCCCCCTGCACCCCGGCGGGAGGCTGGGGGCGCTGCGTGCGCGTCAACGGTGCGCTACGCCGGGTGCTCGCCCGTTCAGTGCTCGCCTGCGGCTGCGCTCCGCTGCGGCCTGCGCGCCCGCCATTGACCCCCACTACGCTCGCCCCAGGCAAGCCGCCGTACATTTCGAGCTGCCTGCTTTGGGTGGGCAATGGAGCGCCATTGCGCGCCCAAAGCAGGCAGCCGACAAGCCCCGTAGGGGCGCGTCAGCCGGCGATGAGGAACTTGGGCCAGCGCCTGCATTGGACTTGCCGCAGCGGCTGTTCGCCTTTTGCACGGCACCCCAGCGATGTGATGGGGCCGTCACTGCGCTCCGCAGTGACGGCCCCCTGACACCCGCGCGAAATATGGGCTTGAGCAGGTTCCTGTTGTTTGCGGCAGGCGTGACGATGCCCCTCTAGACTGGCCCTGCACTACGCCAAGACCGATGGGCTTTGTACATCGGCATCCCCAAAGGCGCGGGTTCCTGCAAGCGCCTCCCGTTCTGGGCGGAACCTTCCCCGGCGTGCTCCGGCTCTCCCCGCACGCGGCCCCTACCCATGGGGCGAGCCTTCTTCTTTCTTGCGCGTATGCGCCCGTGTTCATTCCCTTCGCGCCTACGGCGCGCTGCTCCCATGGCCCCATCAAGCGCAATGCTTGTGACCGGCCCCACCTCGTCCCACTCACCTTCAAAGGAGATTTCATCACCACGATTGGCATGGTTTGTCCCGCAGTACCCCCGCTCTAGCTTCCCCCAGGAAGCACGGCGGACGCCTCATCGGAGGCACCCAGGTGTTCTGAGCACCTTGCCCTTGTCCTTCGGGAGCCTCGCCCATGGCGAGCCGGCAATTTCACTTACCGATTGCACCTCAGAAAACAGGACCAAGGCCCAATGGATGACCTGACCTACCACCTGCGGCAACTGTGCCGGCGTAACCGCGATGGCAGTCATGCCACGCAAGCTGACCGCCTGCGCGGGCTGACGCTGGTAGCCCGTCAGTTGAACGAAGCCGGCTATCGGCGGATGACGGCGACCTCGCTCAAGGGCAAGCACGTGGACGCCCTGGTCGAGCGCTGGCAGGCCGAGGGGTTATCCACAGGCACCTTGAAAAACCGCATGGCGCATCTGCGCTGGTGGGCCGAGAAGGTCGGCAAGGCGGGCATCCTCCCCGTCGACAACGCGCGGCTTGGCATTCCGGAGCGGCAACACGTGACCAACCTCGACAAGTCCAGGGAACTCGGGGATGCCCTGGACCAGGTGCGCGATGCCCATGTGCGCATGAGCCTGCAATTGCAGCAGGCGTTTGGCCTACGGCGGGAGGAGTCCATCAAGTTCCAGCCCAGCTATGCCGACCGGGGCGACCATATTGCGCTCAAGGGCAGTTGGACCAAGGGCGGACGCGAGCGCAGCGTGCCCATCACCACGGATGAACAGCGACATATCCTGGACCAAGCACACCAGTTGGCCGGCGCGGGCTCCCTCATCCCGGCACACAAGAGCTATATCCAGCAGCGCCATGTCTACGATGGCCAGTGCAAGGCGGCAGGGCTGAGTCATATGCACGGTCTGCGGCATCGCTATGCGCAGCAACGATATGAGGCCCAGACGGGCTGGAAGGCACCCGCGGCCGGTGGACCGGCAGCGCGGGATCTGACACCCGCGCAGCGCAACACTGATGCCCAGGCCCGGCAGACCATCAGCCGCGAGCTGGGGCACGAGCGGGCGCAGATTACGGCGGTGTATCTGGGGCGCTAGGGGGGAGCGTTGGAACAAACAGTGGAGCAGTGTTTTGCAGCTGCTGCGAAGGCACCCGAGACAGAAAGCTACGCGTTCAGCAGTAAGATCAAGCAGGATCGAAGCGACACAATGGAAACCTTGCTGACTGCTCAATCATGACCTTTTAGCATCCGCTAGTTAGCTCTGCCCTGCGTGCTGTCCTTCTTGATTAAATCGCTCAAATCTAGCGGGCTCGGATTAATATCAGCATCAACAGCTCGCTTAAGAAGCCCCTTGATGTGTCGAATCGAATATGCTCGCATCACGAGGATTGGTGAAAATTCAAGCCCTTCTGTTGAGCAGTGCCCAGTAATAACAGGTGTGTTGAAGTTAACATTCTTCGGGTCGTCTAGTGGCAGGGTCCACTTTCCACCGTATGTGCACCTTACAGCTTCGCCAAGATAGCGTGCAAATGTAATTATGAGCCGCGAGACCATATCCTTGCTCTGGCCTTCTGACATCAGGTCAAAGAGCGACTCAAGCATTGGAAAACACATGGTGTTGCGCGTCAGGTGGATGCCGCGCCTCTCCGCTTCTGCTTCCAGCCATTCGAGTTGGTCATCCATGATGAAGATGAATTCATCGAAATCATCTTCAGCCTTTCTTTTATCGAAATTCATTTTGCTGCCTTCTGTATCAAGGGATTTGTGGAGCGAGCTTGTGATCAATCCCAGCATTTTTCAACGCGTCTAGATATGGTTTTGAAGCACCTTTCTCAAGGATGTGCTCTACTTTCCAACCGCGTTTTACCAACTCGGCATCCTTTGCGATTGCCAGCGCGTTCTCCTTGGTCAAACTCACGGGTCCAGTCTTTAGCTGGCCTGCATACATCTCGTCCTTCTTAAGAATGTCAATCTGACGATTCGTTAGGGGAGTCTTTAAAGTCCCGTCAGTCGCGCCCATTGCTTCACGATATGCCGCTTCACGCGCAGCTCCATGTTGATAGTTGCGCATGTTGGTGTCGTATTGCTTGCTCCAAGAATCGTAGTCTTTCTGGCCACCCCGTTCTTGATACTTTTGCCAACGGTCTGCTTTGTGTTCGGGGGTACCTGGCTTTAGTTTCCTCTGTAGAACCTTGCCACCGTCTTCCGCAGCTTCTTTCGTTGCCTTTTCCCTTGCAGCCTTTTCAGCAGCTTCCTTCGCTGCCCGATCCGCGGCCTCTTTGGCGGCCTTTTCCGAAGCCTCGGTGGCAGCTTTTGCGCCTCGGCGGGCGGCCTTGCCCGCAGTACCCAGCCAGCCCGCGAATGGAACGGCCGAGACCACGGACAAGGCAGCGCCCGCATAGTCCCCGCGGGCCAAGCTGATGCCCGCATTGGCGAGGTCGGCGATTTCGCCCACCACAGGTATCAGACCCACGACATCCAGGCCCAACTGGAGGCCGTCCAGTAACTTATCGCCTGTGTCTTCTTCTGCGGGCGTTTCGCTCTCTACCTCGGCATTGGAACCGTCGGCAGATTTACCGGTGGCGGGTGCCTCGCCATTCACGCGGCCCTGCGTGTTGCCGTTCGGTGTGGTGCTGCCTCCGCCTCTGCCCTTTCCCGGTGGCGGATAGAGTTCGGCATAGGTGGGAATGTCCTCCAGGTCCGCCAGTTCCTTGCGGAACGCTTCCTGGCGCAGAGCCTCGTACTGCGCTTCGTTCAAGTCCAGGGCCTTGCCCCACTCGTCCTTGCCGACGGCGAAGTCGACCATGACGTTGCCGGTGCCGTCGGCCTGCACGAACATCCTGTCCGGGCCACCGGGCACCTTGCGTAGCTGCACTTCGCGGGATTGGACGACAATCGTGTCGAGTTGAATGGGTTCATCGCTCATGGCATCAACTCCCATTCATCCAGAACAGGTCGCCATGGCGGACCAGGTGACGCCCCTCGGCGCGCACGGTGTTGCTGTGTTCCAGCGGGTGGCACTTGCCTTCCACGGTGCCGCTCTTGATGCCCTTGGCCCTGCCGGCGGCGTCACCGATGGTCGTGGGCGTATAGCTGCGCTTGTAGACGACCACCGGGTGGCCGTTGACGCGCACGCTGGGAACCACGCCTGTACTGGTCTTGAGCTCGGCCGTGACCGGATAGGGCACGGGCGGGATGCTGCTGCCCATGGGGGTCTTGCAGACGTCGGGCGCGATGCTGATGACGGTCCACTTGCCCTGCTTGCGGGCCATTACGTTGTCGGCCATGTCAGGCGTGCTCCCCGTTGTGGCGCGGAGCGCGCTGGATGATGGGTGCGTCTGGGTCGGTCTCGAAGCGCGCTTCGAGCACGCGGATGTCGAGGGAGCCCGGCAAGCTGATGCGGTGAGTCATCGACAGGGTCATGGCGTCGGTGTCGATGAGCAGGGTGTCGGTGAGCATGGGCAGCGGTAGCATCACGCCGTTGGTCATGCGCATGAGCACGAAGGGACGATGGCCGGGCAGTTGGATGTCGCAGCGGCCGTCAGCACTGAGCAGCGGGTCGACCAGGTTGAACAGGGTGATGTGGGCGTCCGGCGTGGGGTATGCGACCTGCTGGTCGGGCGGAGCGCCGTTCCAGTAGGTGAAGTCGAAGTCCTCGGGCAGTCCTGGCCAGTGGTTGTCCTCCCAGTCCCGGTCGTAAGTGCCGGCCAGGGCCAGGCGCGGTGCCCAGGCGCGGCCGACGATGCCAAAACCGGCGGGCGTGTAGCCGTATTCGGCGGCGACTTCAGCCATGGCCGGGGCATCGAGCGGGCCTGCAGGATGACGCGGGCGCAGCAGGCGCTCGATGGGCTCGTCCAGCGCTTCTATCTGCGGCGCCGGCAGGCGTACGAGCATGTCGCCGGTCTGCTGGTAGTGCAGTTTCTCGTGGCGATGCTCCAGCCAGCCGCAGCCCAGCGGGTTGCTGAAGCAGACCTCATTGAGCAGGTACTCGGGCGCTTCGGGGTCGCCCTCGTGCCGCGGATTGGCAATCTGGCTGGCGCCGCCGAAGGCCTGCTCCCAGCGCAGGGGCACCCGCGTGGCGGGTTCGGGGTCGGTCAGGTGCCAGCCGACCAGTCCGTGGCGGAATTCGCGTGGGCCGGTGAAGCGCAGGGTCTTGTCCAGCAGCAAGAGAGGCATGCGTTGTTCGCCGGTGCGTCGGCGCGCTTCCTGGACCGCGGCCTGGTACTCGCGTAGTTCATCGGAGGTGAGGCGCACGCCGGGCGGCCGTTGGGGCGGCGGTGGGTCAGGAAATTCCTGCCTGGGTCGGGTGGAGGTGATGCGCAAGCCGGCTTCCCAGCTGCGCGCGGGCCGTCCCGCAGGCGCGTGCGCGTGGCCGACGACGATGACGTCGCAGTACGGTTTGAAGGGTGCCAAATCGCTTTCTTCGAGCACGGCGCTGATGCCGGGCTCGCCGTAGTAGGTATCGGCCATGCACAGTGGCAGCGGGTTGTCGTCGATGACGACGGCGCGGCACTGGCCAGGCTGGTCTTCCATCGGCTCGAGGCGATAGCCGACCTTCATGGCGATGACGGGATGCTCCTGACCGTCCGGAGCCAGCGCGCTGAAGCACAACGCGCCGAAGGGCGTGAGGTTGCGAAATTGCATGGCGGGCGCTCCCTGCGCAATCTTCGTCGGATGTCCACCGCCGTACGTAGCCAAGTTCCAACTGGCTATGAACCGCAGTGGACTAACATGGACTTCCGACGAAATCCTGCCTGCCTATTTGCGAGAGCTATATAAGAAAGTTCTGAATTACGGTCTCAAAACAACCATATTTGCCGAGGGCACGAGCAAATCAATGGTGTCGGCCCACACTTGCAACATGGCTTTACGCTGTTCTGAGTATTCCGCTCGGTTGTAGACGCCACGCACCCCGCCGATAGTGTGGTTGAGCGCCTTCTCCACCACATCCGATGCCCAACCCTTTTCATGAAGCAAGGTAGAGGCTGTTCGGCGCAAGTCATGGATGGTGAATGCCGGAATGCCCTGTCCCTGGAGCGAAACTTTCAGCGCTGTGTTGAGGGCGTTATGGGCGAATGGCTTGGTCAGTGAACCGCGTCCCGGCAAAACCCATTCACTAGTGCCGGCGAGTACAAAGAGTTCGCGGAACAGCATCACCGCTTGTTTCGACAAATAGACGATATGCGGCTTGCCTGTCTTCGAGTTCTCTTGGGGGATATGCCACTCGGCTTCTTCAAGGTGTACGTCCTTCTTCTTGGCCAGCAACAATTCCGACTTGCGGACCAGTGTCATCAAGATGAGATACATGCTGATTTTGAACTGGCGGCGGATGTTCGACTGCTGCACGGCTTGGAGGAACTGCTTGATTTCGTCGGCCGTCAAAGCCCGTTCCCGAGCGACAGCCTTATAGACATGACGCATTGGCAGTGCATTGACCGGATTGGATGAGATCAAGCCGCATGTCACGGCGTAATCGAGCATCCGCTTGAGCAGGCCGCGCACCTGGCCGGCGGCCGCGTCAAAGCCTTGCTCCTTCTTCTTCCAGATGACTGACCGCACATCCTCGGCGGTGAGGTCACGCACCGCCTTGCTGCCTAAGTGCGGGAGGATGTCCTTGTCCAGGTAGCGGCGCGGCATGGTGGTGTCCTTGCGGTCGCGCTGCTGAATTTCTTTGAAAAAGCGCTCGGCAAATTGCTTGAGAGTCGTGTCTTCTGGTCCTGCCACCTTGGCGCGTTGCTTTTTCTGGGCGGGAGACTCGCCGACAGCCGCCATCTGCGACGCGCCATCACGCATGAGCCTGGCGTTTTTGAGAGTGAGCGCCGGGTACTTACCCAGGGTCAGCTTTTCGTACTTGCCGTTCAGCCGGTAGCGGTAGCGCCAGACCATCCCTCCCGTTGGAAACACTTCCAGGTACAGGCCGCGGTCGTCGCTGACGGTGTAGGTCTTGTCCCTGGGCTTGAGTGCCTTCAGGGCGGTGTCGGTGAGTGCCATCTGTTTCCTCCGTATGTCCAAGTAGAGGATGGCTCCCGCCAAAATCTCTACTTGGACATAAACTTGGACATAAAATCAGATGGCTTTCAGTGTGCTTCAGCAGAGTTCAATGGGCAAGAAACCTAGTATTCATGCGGGTTTCAAGGGATTCAGTGGACCTTGATGGAGCCCGGTGGAAGTCAGGTTATTTGCCGATGCAGAAGCTGGAGAAGATCACCCCCAGAAGGTCGTCGGAGCTGAATTCACCGGTAATAGAGTTCAGCGACAGCTGGGCCAGGCGCAACTCCTCGGCCAGCAGGTCCAGATGGGCGGATTGAGCAGCCAGTTGCTCGTCGGCCATCTCCAGATGGGCATCCACGGCCTGCAGGGCTTCCACATGGCGGGCGCGGGCCAGGTACAGGCCTTCGGGGGCGGATTGCCAGCCCGCCACTTCCAGCAGGCGCTTGCGCAGCGCATCCAGGCCATCGCCGGTACGGGCAGACAAGGCGATCTGCTCGGCATTGAGCTGGGCGGTGTGGCGGGACTGCACGTCGGCAGTCGCCATATCGGTCTTGTTCCAGACATGGATGACCGGTACCTGCGCGGGCAGCTTGTCCTGCAGGGTGCGGGCGATATCGGCATCGGCTGCCGCATAGTCAGCCTGTTCCACGCGGGTCAGGTCGTGCAGGAAGAGCACGGCATCGGCCGCTGCAATCTCGTCCCAGGCACGCGCAATGCCGATGCGCTCCACTTCGTCATCGCTGTCACGCAGGCCTGCGGTGTCGATCACATGCAGGGGCACGCCCTCGATCTGAATCGTCTGCTGTACTTTGTCGCGCGTGGTTCCGGCAATGGGGGTGACAATGGCCAGCTCGGCCCCTGCCAGCGCGTTGAGCAGCGAGCTTTTGCCCGCATTGGGCTGGCCGGCAATCACCACCTTGATGCCTTCGCGCAGCAGCGCGCCCTGGTGGGCGCGTGCCAGCACGGCAGTGACTTGGTGGCGCAGGCGCTCCAGCTGGCCAAAGGCATCGGCCTTCTGCAGAAAGTCGATTTCCTCCTCGGGGAAGTCCAGTGTGGCCTCCACCAGCATGCGCAGATGCACCAGGGCATCGCGCAGCACATGGATTTCCTGCGAGAACGCGCCGGACAGCGAACGGCTGGCACTGCGCGCGGCGGCTTCGGTGCTGGCATCGATGAGGTCGGCAATCGCCTCGGCCTGGGCCAGGTCGATCTTGTCGTTGAGAAAAGCACGCTCGGTGAACTCGCCGGGCTGGGCCAGGCGCAGCCCAGTCAGCACCGGCTTGCCGTCTTCATTGGCGCTCTGTGCTGCTTCCAGACAGCGTGCCAGCAATAGCTGCAGCACCACGGGGCCGCCATGGGCCTGCAGCTCCAGCACATCTTCGCCCGTGTAGCTGTGCGGGCCGGGAAAGTAGATGGCCAGGCCATGGTCTATGGGCGAGCCGCCCGCGTCCCTGAAGGGCAGATAAGTCGCTTCGCGCGGTTTCAGCTCCTTGCCGCAAAGCGTCCGTACCAGCGCAGCAATGCCTTTGCCGGAGACCCGAACAATGCCCACGGCACCACGCCCCGGAGCGGTGGCAATGGCGGCAATCGGGTCGTTGTGGCGGGGAAGCATGGGCGGACTTTCGGTCGAGAAGAGAAACCGCGAATCATAGCCCTGCGGGTCAAGACCTAGGAAATCAGTGGTGAGCGCTGCTTGGGCGGCTATTTAACAAAAGAAGTATTTCATACAATCGTCACAAATCTGTCACGAAAAATGAATATATCTTCCTTTGCAATGAGACTGGGCTCTCTACTCGCCTGGATATTGCTTTTTTCACCTCCGTTTCTCATTCGCTCATATGGAAAAGAAGTGGGCTACACGCTGTTGGCTGCGCTGTTCTTCTATCCTTTGGCGCTGTCCCGAAAGTCTCTGGCGATCTGTATTCCACTTCTGATTTTTATCGGCGCTGCGAATATTTTTCATGCCCAGTTTTTGGGAAACATGATCGATGAGTTTTCCCTTGCCACGCTGCTGCGCACCGAGGCTCACGAGGCAGCCGAGTTCCTGAACTCTATCAATCGCCAGATGGTTCTTGTCGTGCTGTGCTGGCTGGTGGCAAGTTTCGGATGTGGCTACTTTCTCTTTAAAAACTGCAAGGCTGGAGCAGCTCCATTTCAGAAATGGGAGAAAAGAATACTACTGGGCATAGGATTGCTCTGGACCAGCTTTCTTGCCTTTGGCATGACTCAGCAGTTCTCCGTCAATGACTATGTGCATAAACTGCGTCATATCTACCCCATGCATATGGCCAAGGCTGCAGTGCGTTATGGCGATCTGGAAAAAGAGGTTTTCTATCAGCCGACACTGCCTGCCAGGCCAAGTGCATCTCAGGCGAACACCTTGGTGGTGATTATTGGTGAGAGTGCCAGCAGCCATCGCTGGTCACTATTGGGCTATCAGGAAGACGATACCAATCAGTCACTGAGGCAGGTTTCCGGTTTGCGTACCTACAAGGTCATGGCTCATGGCTTCAATACCGCGAAGGCGCTGCCCTATATTTTGACGGGGCAGTCTGCTTTCGACAGCCAGAAAAATGCCTCGCCTTCGTTCCTGGATTTGGCTCGGCATGCTGGCTATAAGACCTTTGTCTTTTCGAACTCCAGATTCAATGACAAGAGCGAGGATATGTACTCGCAGATATTGCGTCGCTCTGCGGATGTCTATGCCAAGGTGGGCAATGGGGCACATGACGAAGTGATGACGACTTGGCTGGAGAAGTCGCTGGCGGATGAAGCGTCACATAAGCTAGTGGTTCTTCATACCTATGGCAGTCATCCCGATATCTCCCAGCGCTACCCTCGTTCCCGCTATGAGGGCGCAGATGCATACGATAACTCGATTCGCTATACCTCGGACCTGCTGGCCGACTGGATTCGCATGGTCGATGAAGCGTCTGACGCGCCCAGCGCGCTGCTTTACGTGTCTGATCATGGCCTTGGAGTTCCTCCTTGTGTGGACAGCCCTCGCCAGGGCAATGATCAGTCAGTGCTGGAGGTGCCATTGGCATATTGGGCGAACGAGGCAATGAGGGGTCTGCAAGGGAGTGAAGAGGTGGCGATCTCTGAAAGTCCTATGGCACACAGCACGACTCTGGCGCCCGAGATATTGATTGCAGCTCAGGGATACGACGTCAGCACGGCGATGCCGCATTTGCAGGACAGCCGGAAGCTGCATTTCGATGGCGTGCCTTATGCCGAGCTCTATCGCGACGATGCCTGCACGCCCTGAGGTGCAAAATCTCCATGTGTTATGCATTGTTCGCATAATGTTATGATTTTGTTTGCATTGTTATTGAACAGTCATGGCTGTTTGACCTTAAACGCCGAGCTGCACCCCCTCTTTTTTTGATAGCACTCGGCCTACAATCCAAAATCCGATTTCATCGTCCGCAGGAGCGCAGGGGCCGGGCTGTGTGCCCATAGAGAGTCCTTACTGCGGATGACTTACTTTGCGAGCTGGAGACCGCTGATGTCCGACACCAAGCCCATTACCTCGATTGATAAACGTGCGTTGCTGCGTCAGGCGGCACTGGAGTATCACGAGTTCCCCAAGCCCGGCAAGGTGGCCATCACGGCAACCAAGCCCATGGCCAATCAGCATGATCTGGCCCTGGCCTACTCGCCCGGCGTGGCTGCGCCCTGCGAGGAAATCGTCAAGGACCCCGCTGCGGCTTTCAAATACACCAGCCGCGGCAATCTGGTGGGCGTGATCTCCAACGGCACGGCAGTGCTGGGCCTGGGCGACATCGGTGCGCTGGCCTCCAAGCCCGTGATGGAGGGCAAGGGCGTACTGTTCAAGAAGTTCGCCGGCGTCGATGTGTTCGATATCGAGATCGACGAGAAGGATCCGCAAAAGCTGGTCGACGTGATTGCTGCGCTGGAGCCCACCTTCGGCGCCATCAACCTCGAAGACATCAAGGCGCCCGAGTGCTTCTTCGTGGAGCGCGAGCTGCGCAAGCGCATGAACATTCCCGTCTTCCACGACGACCAGCACGGCACGGCCATCACCGTGGCAGCGGCCATGGTCAACGCGCTCAAGGTCGCGGGCAAGAAGATCGAAGAGGTCAAGCTGGTGGCTTCGGGCGCCGGCGCCGCGGCTCTGGCCTGCCTGAACCTGCTGCTGGAAGTGGGCCTGAAGCGTGAGAACGTGTTCGTGACCGACATCGCCGGCGTGGTCTACGAGGGCCGTACCGAGCTGATGGATCCGGACAAGGCGCTGTTTGCCCAGAAGACCGAGCTGCGCACGCTGGGTGAGGTGATTGAGGGCGCCGACGCCTTCCTGGGCCTGTCCGCCGGCAACGTGCTCAAGCAGGACATGGTCAAGAAGATGGCGGCCAGGCCCATCATCTTCGCGCTGGCCAACCCCAACCCGGAAATCATTCCTGAAGATGTGAAGGCGGTGCGCGACGACGCCATCATCGCCACGGGCCGCACGGACTACCCCAACCAGGTCAACAACGTCCTGTGCTTCCCCTACATCTTCCGTGGTGCGCTGGACTGCGGTGCGACCACCATCACCACCTCGATGGAGATCGCCTGCGTGCATGCGATTGCCGCGCTGGCCCAGGCCGAGCAGTCCGAAGAAGTGGCAGCGGCCTATGTGGGCGAGGTGCTGAGCTTCGGCCCCGAGTACCTGATTCCCAAGCCCTTCGATCCGCGCCTGATGCTGATCGTGGCGCCCGCCGTGGCCCAGGCTGCGGCCGAAGCCGGTGTGGCCAAGCGCCCCATCCAGGACATGGATGCCTATCGCGAGCACCTGAAGACCTTTGTCTACGCCTCCGGCACCATGATGAAGCCCATCGTGCATGCCGCCAAGAAGGCCACCAAGAAGCGCGTGGCCTATGCTGAGGGCGAGGAAGAGCGCATCCTGCGCGCGGCCCAGATCGTGGTGGACGAACGCATTGCCCGCCCGACACTGATCGGCCGTCCCGCCATCATTGCCCAGCGCATCGAGAAGTTCGGCCTGCGCATGAAGGAAGGCGCCGACTACGACGTGGTCAACGTCGAACATGACGAGCGCTACCGCGACTTCTGGCAGAGCTATCACCGCATGACGGAGCGCAAGGGCATCACCGCGCCCATCGCCAAGATCGAAATGCGCCGCCGCCTGACGCTGATCGGCTCCATGCTGCTGCACAAGGGCGAGGTTGACGGCCTGATCTGCGGCACCTGGAACAACACCAATGTGCACCTGAACTATATCGATCAGGTCATCGGCAAGCGCAGCGGCGTGGCCACCTATGCCTGCATGAACGGCCTGCTGCTGCCCGAGCGCCAGGTGTTCCTGGTCGACACCCACGTCAACTACGACCCCACGGCCGAGCAACTGGCCGAGATCACCATCATGGCCGCCGAGGAAATGATGCGCTTCGGCATCAAGCCCAAGGCTGCGCTGCTGAGCCACTCCAACTTCGGCTCCAGCAACCAGCCCAGCGCCGTCAAGATGCGCCAGACCCTGGAGCTGCTGCGCGAGCAGGCGCCCTGGCTGGAAGTGGATGGCGAAATGCACGGCGATGTGGCCCTGGACGGCAAGGCCCGCGCCAAGCTCATGCCCAACAGCACGCTGCTGGGTGATGCCAACCTGCTGGTGTCGCCCAACATCGACGCCGCCAACATCAGCTACAACCTGCTCAAGCAGGCTGCCGGCGGCGGCATTGCGGTGGGCCCGGTGCTTCTGGGTGCGGCCAAGCCCGTGCATGTGCTGACGCCCAGCACCACGGTACGCCGTATCGTGAACATGACGGCGCTGACCGTGGCCGACGCCAACGTCAGCCGTTAATTACGCGGTAAAAACAAAAGCCCGCCGTGCATGGAGCACGGCGGGCTTTTCTGTGCCTGCGGCGGGGCTTACCAGGTGCGGCTGACGCCTGTGTCCACCGTGCCAAAGATTTCCACGCTGTTGGAGCCGCTGGAGCTGGAGGAGGCCGGCATGGTGCCGGAGCAGGCCGTCAGCGCCAGCGTGGCGGCTGCTGCGGCCAGGGTGAGCCATTTGCGCATCTGCATTTCCTTGTCCGCATCCACTGCGGCTTATGGCCCATGGTAGCGGGCCGAAGATACCCTGCCGTAACAGCTTGTTATGCCTGAAATTGGTATGAAACCAATTCAGGATAAGCATTGGCAGCTATCAAATTTGATCAGGTCTCCAGATACAGCTCGGCCAGCCGCTCGCGTGCAGCACCGTCTATACCCAGAACCAGGGTCAGATAGCGGTCCACGCTGCCATGCTGGGCGCGCACCACATCGACCGAGGCCATCAGGTAGGACGGCTGTACGCGCCACAGCGCGTCCAGAGCCTCTTCGGACAGCTGGCCGTACATCTGGGCGGGGCGTCTGAAGTACTGATTGGTCAGCAGATAGTCTTCCATGATCTGCTCCTCGTCCACACCCAGCGCCGTCAGCAGCAGGGCTGCGGCCCAGCCCGTGCGGTCCTTGCCGGCCGTGCAGTGAAAGACCAGCGGCGCATCGCTGAGCTGCAGCAGCGCGAGGAACTGTGCAAAGCGATTGCCGTACACGTTCACAAAGCTGCGATAGGTGTCATGCATTAGCTCCTCGGTATCGCGGCTGCTGAGGTTGCGGCCCTGCTCCATCATGGACTGGGCGCGCTGCACTACCGTGGGCTCGACGACCAGGGCATGGCGTTCGATCCTGGGCCAGTCATAGGAGAGATGCGCGCTTTCGCCTTCTCCGCGAAAGTCCGCGCTGCGGTGGATGCCCAGCTTTTGCAGCTGTTCCAGGTCCTGCTGCGTCAGATGCGCCAGATGGGCGGAGCGGTACAGCTTGCCCCATTGCAGGCGGCGGCCGTCCAGGCCCCGATATCCGCCCAGATCACGGAAATTGGAGGCTCCCGAGAGGGAGACTTGGCGCGCCGGGCGCTCCGTCAGCAGGTCGTGGTTCAGTTGCATATCACTGCTTATAGCGGATTGCAAAGACCCATCCATGTCATCCGTGTTACCCAGGCGCGGCACATGCATCGTCGGCCTCGACGAAACGCGTCGCCTGCCCAGGACATGCGGCGCCGAACCTGTCCGAAGCGGTCTTGCGACAGTGCCTTCGTGCTCAATGGCTGGTCGTGCTGCCGCGCAGCATGTGCTTGAGCAGCTTGCCGGTCGCGGTGCGTGGCAGTGCGTCACGGACTTCAAAGATGCGCGGAATCTTGTAGCGAGCCAGCCTGCTCTCCATGAACTGGCGCAGATCCTCATGGTCCGGCGTCTTGCCGGGCTTGAGGGTCAGCACTGCCACCACGGTCTCGCCCCATTCGGAATGAGGGCGGCCGATGACGGCCACGTCCTGCACATCGGGGTGGGTCGAGAGCACGTCTTCCACTTCCTTGGAGTAGACGTTCTCGCCGCCTGTGACGATCATGTCCTTGAGTCTGTCCACGATGTAGAGATAGCCGTCCTCGTCCACGCGCGCCAGGTCGCCGCTGCGATACCAGCCCTGGTCGTCCAGCACGGCGGCCGTGGCCTCGCGGTTGTCCAGATAGCCTTGCATCATGGCCGCAGAGCGCAGGCAGATCTCACCCACTTCGCCGGGGCCGCACAGGCTGCCGTCCTGGAGGCGCACCTCCAGTTCAACGCCGGGTATGGCGCAGCGGCCGATGGAGCCTGCCTTGGCCACGGCTTCTTCGGGGTAGAGCACGGTGCCCAGCGGGCCTGATTCGGTCATGCCATAGACCTGCATGAAGCGGTCGCTGCGATAGACCTGAGCCAGCTTGCGTGCCATGTCCGCGCCCAGAGGGCCACCGCCGTAGGCCCACAATCGCATGGCGCTGAAGTCGTAGCTGGCCACATCGGGCACCACGGCCAGCGGAGCCAGAAAGGCAATCGGTGCGCCGAAGGTGAAGCTGATGCGCTCCTGCGCCAGCGTCTCCAGAAACTCCCTGGGCGCATATTCGCGCATCAGCACGGCGGTGCCGCCCATGAGCAAGGTGCCCAGGAACCAGTTGTTCAGTGGAGACGAGTGCCAGATGGGCATGGCGATCAGCGTGCGCTCCGTGGGCGACAGCGAGGTGGCCGCCGCTGCACACAGGGCGGCATGGAAGACATTGGCATGGCTGTGCAGGCAGCCCTTGGGCTGGCCCGTGGTGCCGGAGGTGTAGAGAATCTCGGCCAGAGCGTGTGGCGCAGGTCGGCCATGTTCGTCGCCGCAGGGCGCAGCCTGCGCCAGCAGCTCATCGAAGCAGTCCAGGCCTTCGGTGGCAGAAGCTGTGCTCAGCCACTGTATGTCGGCCAGTGGCTGTGGTTCGGCCTGGATGGCGGTGATCAGCGAAGCGCGCGCACCATCCACAAGGCATAGGCGGGCACCCGAGTGGCGCAGTATGTAGCTGACTTCCGGGGCTTGCAGCTTGTGGTTGATGGGCACGACGACCGCGCCCAGCCGCCAGGCGCCAAGCAGCGCAAACACAAAGCCCGGGGTGTTGAAGCACAGCAGGCCTAGCTTGTCGCCCTGGCGCACGCCTTGCTCATAAAGCACGGTGGCGGCTCGGCGGCCGGCCTGCGCCAGCGCGGCATAGCTCCAGTCCTGGCCGTCGGCGCGCAGCGCCAGTTTTTCGGGGCGCGTGCGTGCCTGCTGGTCGAGCAGGGAAATGAAATTCATCATTGCTGGCGTCCTCCTCAGCCTGTCCAGGCATTGCGCAGCAGGGCGGCCGGGTCGCTGCTGCCGCAGGCAACACCTGCCACCGGCCCCCAGTCCGGGTCGAAGCGGCTGCCGATGAAGGCCGAGGCACTGTCGCTGCCCGCATGCTGCAGCATCAGCGTGGCCTGCACCGTGAGGGCCAGGCGCTGGGTGAAGCGGCGCGCTTCGCGCTCCAGATCCTGAGGCTGCAGCATGATGGCCTCGCGCAGCTTGTCCACCTGTGCGCGCAGCACGGCTTCCTCCGAACCGACTTCACGCAGATGGTCCAGCAGCAGATGGGCGTCGTCCGGGTTGCGGGCAATGGCGCGCAGCACATCCAGACACATGACGTTGCCCGACCCCTCCCAGATGGAGTTGACGGGGGCCTCGCGGAACAAGCGCCCCATGGGGCCGGTCTCCACATAGCCGTTGCCGCCGAAGACTTCCATGGCTTCGCCCGTGTAGCCCACGGCACGCTTGCAGTTCCAGAACTTGGCGGCAGGCGTGACGATGCGGCGCCAGGCCTGATCCAGGGCGTCTTCGGAGCCAAAGCGTGCTGCGAGATCCATGGCCAGCCAGGTGGCAGCTTCGGATTCCAATGCCATATCGGCCAGCAGGCCGGTCATCACCGGCTGCTCGGCCAGCGGCAGGCCGAAGGCATGGCGGTTGCGCGTGTAGTGCAGGGCCTGGACCAGGGCCTGGCGCATGAAGCCGGCACTGGACAGCGCACAGTCAAGGCGGGTGTAGGTGGCCATTTCGATGATGGTGGAAATGCCCCGGCCTTCCTGGCCTATGAGCACGCCCCAGGCGTTGTCGAACTCCACTTCGCTGCTGCTGTTGGAGCGGTTGCCCACCTTGTCCTTGAGGCGCTGGATATGAATGGCGTTCTTGCTGCCGTCGGGCCGCCAGCGTGGCACGAAAAAGCAGGTGGGGCTGCGCTCCTCGGTCTTGGCCAGCACCAGATGCCCGTCGCACATGGGGGCCGAGAAGAACCACTTGTGGCCGGTGATCAGGTATTCCTCGCCCCAGGGGCCGCTGCTGCCCGATGGATTCAGGGCCACGGCACGCGTGGTGTTGCTGCGCACATCGCTGCCGCCCTGGCGCTCCGTCATGCCCATGCCCACGGTGATGGAACGCTTGCCCTCGGCGGGAATGTCGCGCGCGTCGTAATCGGTGGACTCCAGCAGCGGCCCCAGCACCGCATTGAGTTGCGGGTTGATGCGCACCAGCGGAATGCTGGCCTTGGTCATGGTCGTCGGGCAGGTCGAGCCGGACTCGATCTGGCTGTGCATGAACAGCGATGCGCCATAGGCCGCCCAGGCCGTCTGCCGCTTGTCGGTGAAGGGCAGGTTGGAGATGCCGTTGCGCCGTGCAATCGTCATCATCTGGTGCCATGCGGGGTGAAAGCGCACCTGGTCGATACGGTCGCCTGCGGGCGAATGCGTGTGCAACTCGGGCTCGAAGTGGTTGGCTTCTTCTGCGGCGCGCAGCGTGGCTTCGGCGCCGTATTCTGCGCCCTGGCGTTGCAGCTCCGGGTCGCGCCACTGTGCGCCGCCGCGTGTCACGGCACGCTGCAGCACCGGGTCGCTGGTGTAGACGTTGTAGTCCTTGAGCTCCGGAGCCTGGTTATGGGGATGAATGCTGGTCATGATGTCTCCTTCTTGCTATGTGGCCCTGCCCGCAGCAGGGCGCAGGGCTTTGTGATTTCTATGTCATGCGCAACTGGCGGGCGGAGGCCGCGAGGGCAGGTTCAGGATGGCCGTTTCATCTTGCAGCTGGTGTCCAGGCTGGCCGCCTGTGCGGAAACCGTGCTCACGGGCTTCCATCCCAGGCCCGTTCCTTCCTGGTCATGCACCACGGTCTTGCCGTCCACTTGTTCCCAGCTCAGCACATGGATGGGTTGCTGGGCCTGGTGATCGCTCTTGCGCATTTCCACGGGGCCGTTGACGCCTTCGAAGCGCATGCCCGACATCCTGGCCGCCACGGCGCCAGGTTCCACGGACTTCGCCTCGCGAATGGCCTGGGCCAGCATCAGCATGGCGTTGTGGCCCAGGCCGTTGATGAAGTCCTCGTTGAACTGGCGCTTGAAGCCCGGCAGCAGCGGGCTGCTCATCAGCGGCTCAGAGTTGGGGCTGAAGGCCGAGATCAGCTTGACCCGGCCCTGACCTGCCGCCCCCATGGCGCTGGGCACGCCGAAGTTGTTGCCGTTGAGGGTGTAGAAGTCCGTGCTCAAGCCAGCTTCGCGTGCGGCCCGCACGATCAGCGCCAGATCGGCACCGAAGTCCGCGGTGATGACGGCATCGGCCCCGGATTGCTTGATCTTGGCGATATAGGGGGAGTAATCCTTGACCTGGCCCAGCGGGTGGAAGTCATCGCCCACGATCTTCAGGTCGGGGCGCTTGGCCGCCAGCATGCTGCGTGCGGCGCGCGAGACTTCCTGGCCGTAGGCATAGTTGGGGTTGAGCAGAAAGACCTGCTTCACCTGCTTTTGCCCGGCCAGATAGGAGGTCAGCGCGGCCACCTTCATGTCCGAATTCGCATCGGTGCGAAAGTGCCAGTAGCTGCACCTGGCATTGGTCATCTGCGGCGCCTGGGCCGCATAGTTGAGGTAGATGATTTCCTTGCCGGGGTTGCGGCTGTTGTGCTTTTCGATGGCTTCCTGCAGTGCCAGGCCCACGGCCGAGGAGCTGGCACCCTGCACCACATAACGGATGTTCTGTCCGATGATGGAGTTGAGCTGGCTCAGCGCCTCCTGGGCGGAGAGGCGGTTGTCGAAGGGAACGACCTCGAACTTCACGGCACCGGCCCAGCTTTGCTCGTTGGCAAGCTTGGCGCTGTACTGGAAGCTCTTGAGCACATTCAGGCCCAGCCCCGCCATGGGGCCGCTCATGGCATCCAGCGAGGCAATCTTCACCACCGTGGCCGGCTGCGCATGAACGAGTGATGCGCAGGCCAGAGCCACTGCCGCCAGGGGAGTGGAAATACGAGGGTGCATGCTTGTCTCCGTCCTCTCATAAGAATTTTTTATTCATCAGGCCGCAATGCACAATGGCATCGAGGTACCTGTCAAAAATTCTAGGAAACCGTGCAAAAAAGGTGTTCGGATTTGGCCAGCATGAAACCACGCACTCCTTCCGCCGCGACAGCAGGGCGTCGCCGCCCTTTGCAGTCCCGCGCGCGGCAGACGTTTCAGGCCCTGCAGGACGCCTTTGTTCGGCTTTTGCTTGAGCGCAGTTACGCGGAAATCACCGTGCGCGAGATCGTCCTGGTGGCTGGCACCGGGTTGGGCAGCTTCTACGAGTACTTCTCGGGCAAGGAAGACCTGGCCAAGGTCTGCCTGCATCTGCGCTCCAAGTCGCTGCTGCTGGGCATTCGCGGCGTGACCGGCAGTCATTCGGGCCAGCCGCTGATGCAGATTGCCGAGGCGGTGATCGAGTCACAGCTGCAGGCGCACCGCGAGCGGGCAGATGAATGGGGTGCCCACTATCTGCTGGAGCGCCACTACTCCACTTCCGAGGCCTACCGCAAGATGTTCGAACGCTTTGTGGATGCCTGGGCCGCAGCCATAGAGCAGGCCGTCGATCTGCCCCCGGACTACCCGGTGCGCGATGCTGCACGGGTGAGCCAGTGCATTCTGTACGGCCTGTTCAACCACAGCTATCTGGCCGCCGATGCACCGCCGGATCTGGACTTGCTGCGCCAGCGCGCCAACACGGCCATATCTGGCTATCTGAACGCCTTGCGCTGCGCTGCCTGAAATGAAAAAGACCGCCAGCGGCAAGCCGTGGCGGTCTCTGTGTGTCAGCTTGGCAGGGCTTGCGATCAGCTCACATGCTTGCCCACAATGCCGGCCAGCTCGAACATGCTGATCTGCTCCTTGCCGAACACCGGCTTGAGCTTGGCGTCGGCGTTGATGGCACGCTTGTCCTTGGCATCCTGCAGGCCGTTGGCCTTGATGTAGTCCCAGAGCTTTTTGATCACGTCGGGGCGCGAGGTGGGCTCGCTGCCGATTACGGCAGCCAGGTCGGCGCTGGGCTTGAGCGTGGCGCTCACGGTGCGGGGCTTCTTCACCGCAGCGGTCTTGGTCGTCGCCTTGGTCGCTGTCTTGGCGGCGGTCTTCTTGGCTGCCGTGCCTGTCTTCTTGGCGGCAGCCGTCGTGGTCTTGGCCGCCGCTGCGCCGGCAGTCTTGCGCGCCGGGTATTTGCCTTCGCGCTGCTCGAACTCGAAGTTCACCTTGCCTGCAGCACCATCCCAGACCAGGAAGGCCTTGAAGTTGCGGCGCGTACGGTTGGAGACGAACTTCTCCAGCAGATCGGTCTTGCCGGTCTGCAGCAGTTTGCTCATCTGCTCGCGCTCTATGGGCTGCTGCAGGATGATCTGGCCGCTCTTGAAGTCGCAGCTGGGCGTGGTCTGCGCCAGCGTGGGCACGGCCTTGGAGCAGACATAGTTGGCGCCATGCTCGAAGACGGGCGAGCCGCACTTGGGACAGGGGCCCAGGCTTTGCTGGTGGGCAAAGTCCACGATCTCGCCCGTGTCCTCGGAGTCCTTGTCGTCGCCGAAGTCGAATTCCAGCTTGAAGTTGCTGTTTTCCTCGTCACGCACGATGGCGACCTCGGCCACGAACGGCCAGCCGGCCTTGGAGCGGAAGCCTTCCAGCGGGCCGATGCGGCGTTCGCGCAGCAGCTGCTCGGCCTCGGCCGTCTCGAAGGTGCGGCCGGCTGGCGACTTGGTGAACGAGAAGCCGCAGCCTTCGCTGGCGCCATTGGCGCCCGTGCAGGCATAGCGGCGGTAGTTCTCCTTGACCACGCCGCCGCAGTTGGGGCAGGGCGTGGAGAGCGTCGCGTAGTCACCGGGAATGGTGTCGCGGTCGTATTCCTTGGCCTTCTTGACCAGCTTCTCGGTCATGGCCTGGATCTGCTGCATGAAGGCTTCGCGCGAGAGCTGGCCTTTTTCCATCTGCGACAGCTTGAATTCCCATTCGCCGGTCAGGTCGGCGCGGCACAGCTCCTCGACTTCCAGGCCGCGCAGCAGCGTCATCAGCTGGAAGGCCTTGGCCGTGGGGATCAGCTCGCGGCCTTCGCGCAGCATGTACTTTTCCGTCAGCAGGCCTTCGATGATGGCCGCGCGCGTGGCTGGCGTGCCCAGGCCTTTTTCCTGCATGGCTTCACGCAGCTCGTCGTCGTCGATCTGCTTGCCGGCGCTTTCCATGGCTCCCAGCAGCGTGGCTTCGGAGTAGCGTGCCGGCGGCTTGGTCTTGAGGCCCTTGACATCGGCGTGGTGGGTGCGCGGCTGCTCGCCGGGCTGCACGGCCACCAGGGGCTGGCCCTTGTCGCCTTCCTTGGCGTCCTCCACCTCGTTGGCTGCTTCCTTGCCGTAGATGGCCAGCCAGCCCGGCTTGACCAGCACCTTGCCCTCGGTCTTGAAGCTGTGCTGCTCCACCTTGCTGATGCGGGTGGTGACCTGGTATTCGGCGCTGGGGAAGAACACGGCCATGAAGCGGCGCACGACCAGGTCGTACAGCTTCTGTTCGGCTTCCGACAGGCCGGAAGGGGCCTGCGTGGTCGGGATGATGGCAAAGTGATCCGACACCTTGCTGTTGTCGAAAACGCGCTTGGTGGGGCGGATGTAGTTGTCGTTGATGGCCTGCTGGGCAAACGGCGCCAGATGGCGCATGCCGCTGGTGGCCAGCATATCGAAGGTCTGCTTCGCGACGGGCAGATAGTCCTCGGGCAGGGCACGCGAGTCGGTACGCGGGTAGGTCAGGGCCTTGTGACGTTCGTACAGGCTTTGCGCCAGCGCCAGCGTGGTCTTGGCCGAGAAGCCGAACTTGCCGTTGGCCTCGCGCTGCAGGCTGGTCAGGTCGAACAGCAGGGGCGAAGCCTGTGTGGTGGGCTTGCTCTCTTCCGTCACCTGGGCAGGCTTGCCCTGCACGGCGGCGGCAATCGCTTCGGCATCGGCCTTGTTCCACAGGCGGTCGGCCTTGGCCTCGGCATCGTCCGATTTCTTCCACTGCGGGTTGAACCACTTGCCCAGGTACTGGCCGGCCTGGGCGTCGAAAGTGCCGTGCACTTCCCAGTAGTCGCGGCTGACGAATTTGCGGATCTTTTCCTCGCGCTCCACCACCAGGGACAGGGTGGGCGTCTGCACGCGGCCCACGGTGGTCAGGAAGAAGCCGCCGTCGCGCGAGTTGAAGGCCGTCATGGCGCGCGTGCCGTTGATGCCCACCAGCCAGTCGGCTTCGGAGCGGCTGCGTGCGGCGCTGGCCAGACCCTGCATCTGGGCATCGCTGCGCAGATTGTTGAAGCCGTCGCGAATCGCCTGCGGCGTCATGGACTGCAGCCACAGGCGCTTGACGGGTTTGCCCAGGCCGCCCTTGGCGCCGCCCGCGTATTGCTCGATCAGGCGGAAGATCAGCTCACCCTCGCGGCCCGCGTCACAGGCGTTGATGAGTTCGGTCACATCCTTGCGCTTGGCCTGCTTGACCACGGCGTTCAGGCGGGTCTTGGTCTTGTCCACGGGCTTGAGGTCGAAGCGCGGGGGGATGACCGGCAGATTGGCAAAACTCCATTTGCCGCGCTTGACATCGAATTCTTCGGGCGCCTGAATCTCCACCAGGTGGCCGACCGCACTGGTCACCACATAGCTGTCGGATTCGAAGTAGTCATCGTGTTTTTCGAACTTGCCTGCCACCGGGGTCAGCGCACGGACGATGTCCTGTGCGACAGAAGGCTTCTCTGCAATCACCAGGGTTTTAGTCATTGTGTGTTCTCGTCGTCATTAACCACCTGAACCCGAATCGAAACTCAGGCTCATACAATTCGCTTCTCACGCGCGCGCATGCGCACATGTGTGCATATTCAAAGTATCAGAGAAAACATGCCCCGCACATCACTGGCCTCTTCAACGGGCCGACGCATCCAGACCCGGCGCTCCGGCGTTCATGGCAAAGGCGTTTTCGCCGCGCAGGATATTGCGGAAGGCGAAACCATTATTGAGTACGTGGGTGAAGTGATTGACTGGCAGGAGGCGCAGGACCGTCATCCGCATGATCCCAGCCAGCCCAATCACACTTTTTACTTTCAGGTCGACGATGAGCGGGTGATAGATGCCACGCACAAGGGCAATTCCTCGCGCTGGATCAACCACAGCTGCGCGCCCAACTGCTACACCGACGAGATCGACGGTCGCGTCTATATCGTGGCGCTGCGCAATATTGCAGCGGGCGAGGAACTGAACTACGACTATGGCCTGATGGTGGAGGAGCGCTATACGGCCAAGCTCAAGGCTGAATATGCCTGCTACTGCGGCGCTGCGAACTGCCGCGGCACCATGCTGGCGCCGAAAAGGGGCTGGAAACCGCCGATGCCTGCAAGCATCCCCTGAGGCGCTGCACGCCTTCCCCTTCTCTCTACGCGCTTTGCGCTATGGGAAGGGGACGACGCCCTCGCTGCGGGGCGGTGGGGCCGCCTAGGCCCTTGCTTGGCGTCTCTGACTTGCGTTGCGCCAGTTTTTAGATTTGGATAGATAGAAATGACTCAGCCGATTCACTGGAATGCCGAAGCCTTGTGGGAAGCCATTGCACCGCAGTTGCCGGGCTTTACGGTCGAGGTGCTGCCGACCATCGACTCCTCAAATACCGAACTCATGCGCCGCGCGCGCGACGGGCTGACGGATCCGGTGCTGTTGATTGCCGAGCAGCAAACCCAGGGCCGAGGCCGCCTGGGCCGCAACTGGGTCAGCGGCGTCGGTGATTCGCTGATGTTCTCGCTGGGCCTGCCGCTGGCACCGCGCGACTGGTCGGGGCTGTCGCTGGCAGTGGGCGTGAGTGTGGCCGAGAGCTTGCAGCCCCAGCTTCCCGCAGCGGGGGCCGCGCCCAAGATCGGCATCAAATGGCCCAACGATCTGTGGCTGGAGGGCGACCGCAAGCTGGCCGGCATTCTGATCGAGACCGCCAGCTTTGTCGGCGGCCAACAGCACGATATGACGGCACCGCGCTATGTGGTGATCGGTATCGGCATCAATGTGCGTCCCCGTCCCGGTGACGGCATGCGCACGGCCCCGGCCTGCCTGCAGGAGCTCGATGCCGCACTGGATGCGCCCACGGCCCTGGCCTGCATATTGCCCAATCTGGTGGCCGAGGTGCAGAGCTTTGCCCGGCATGGCTTTGCCCCGCTGATGCAGCGCTTTGCCCAGCGAGACCTGCTGGCCGGACGCGAGGTGAATCTGAGCGACGGCACTAGCGGCCTGGCTCAGGGTGTGGCTGCCGATGGCGGCTTTCTGGTGCGTACAGCGACCGGGCTGCAAGCCGTGACCAGTTCTGAAATCAGCGTGCGTCCGGCTGGCAGCCCGCTGCAGGCTTGAAATGAAGCACCTCCTGAGGCGCTTTGCGCCTTCCTCCTCTCTCTACGCGCTGCGCGCTAGGGGAAGAGGACGCAGCCCTCGCTGCGGGGCCGCCCAGGCCCTTGCTCGGCTGCCCGCGAGCGGCTACAGCCCATGTAACTGATGTGAGAAACCTATGCTGAGAATCGTTTTCCTGCTCTTGCTGCTGGGCAACGCGGGTTACTACATGTGGAGCCACGGCTATCTGGCCGGCATGGGGCTGGCGCCGGAGTTGCAGTCCGAGCCGCAGCGCCTTCAGGAGCAGATCAGGCCGGATGCCCTGGTGCTGCAGCAGCCCGAAGCGGCGCAAGCTCCGGCTGTTGAACCGGCAAAGACTATGGAGCCCGAAGCGCCTGCGGTGGACGACAGCGCGCCGCCCGCAGCTCCCGAAAGCAAGTCGGATGGCAAGCCCGAAGCTGCAACCGTCGCGGCCAGGGAAACCAAGGACGCCAAGGACACAAAGGATGCCAAGACCGCCATTAAGGAGCCCGAGACCTGCTATCAGGCCAACGGCATCGAAGAGGCGCAGGCCGACAGCATCCGACGTGCGCTGGCGGGCAAGTCCAAGAGCGATTGGGAGCTGGTGGCCAGCCATCAGGGCGGGCGCTGGATGGTCTATATGGGCAAGTTCCCAGACGCCGAATTCATGGACCGCAAGCGCGGCGAGTTGCGTCTGATGAATATCGACTTCGACCGCGCCGGCGGCAGCTTCGAGCCCGGTCTGTCGCTGGGACGTTTTTCGACGGAAGAAGCCGCCCAGCGCCAGCTGGCCACTTTCGCGCGCCAGGGCGTGCGCACCGCGCGCGTGGTGCAGGAGCGTCCCGATGTGACGACCTATGCGCTGCGTCTGCCCAAGGCCACGCCGACATTGCGCAACGAAGTGGCGGCGCTGGCTGGCAAGAATCTGGTGCCCAAGGCCTTGCAGGCCTGTGCCAAGTAATTTTCGTAGCTGCTATCGCAAGAAAGGCCTGCATTTGCAGGCCTTTTGTATTGGAAAACCAGTTGAGATAAGCGCAACCAGCTCCTGTTTTTAGTCCAAATGAATATTGGCGACGGCGGCCAGCTTCTTCATCTTGGCCACTTCGCTGGCGATCTGCTTGGTGAAGTCGGCGCTCGATGTGCCCGAGGGGTACAGGCCTTGAGCAGCCATGCGCTGCTTGACGGCGGGGTCCTTGAGTGCGGCAATGATGGCTTTTTGCACACGTTCCACTTGTGCGGCGGGCGTGTTCTTGGGGGCCACCAGGCCGAACCAGGAAGGCTCGTTCAGGTCGGGGTGACCGGCCTGCGCATAGGTCTGCACATCGGGCAGCACGTCCAGACGTTCATGCCAGGACACGGCCAGGGCGCGCACCTTGCCCGACTTGATATGGGGCAGGGACGAGTTCACCTGATCGAAGTACACGGGAACCTGGTTGCCCAGCACGTCGTTGATGGCAGGAGCCGAGCCACGGTAGGGGATGTGGTGCATTTCGGTGCCCGTGCTCTTGAGGAACTGGGCGCCCCACATATGGCCGATGGTGCCGTTGCCGGGGGTGGCATAGGACACCTTGCCGGGGTTGGCCTTGAGGTAGGCCACAAACTCGGCAAAAGTCTTCACGGGAATCAGCTTGGGGTTGATCACCAGCACGCCGGGGGCCTTGACGATCTCGGTCACGCCCACGAAGTCGTTGATCGCGTCGTAAGGCAGCTTCTTGAACACGGCGGGGTTCACACCATGGGTGGACAGGGTGGCAATACCGAAAGTCACGCCATCGGTGGCGCGAGCCACTTCTGCCATGCCGATGGAGCCGCCGGCGCCGGCCTTGTTTTCAATCACCACGGCCTGGCCGCCCAGCAGCTTGATCAGCACGTCCTGCATATTGCGGGGCACCATGTCGGTGGGGCCGCCAGCGGGGAAGGGCACGACGATGCGCAGAGGACGCGATGTGTCCTGCGCCATGCTCATGCCGGAGAAAGAAGAAGCGGCTGCGGCAGCAGCGGCGGTGTAGATGAATTGACGTCGTTGCATCAAAAAGCTCCCAGGATTCAGTGATTCCAAATTGCTGTCTTGCAGAGCGCAAATAGCGACTCTTCAGACAACCCATGATCGAATTGATTCTAGGGTAAGCGAGAACTTGCCAAATACGCAGTTTCCGATATTCGCATCGGGGCAAACGGGCGCAAAGCCAAGCCTGGCGCGGCTTCTCAGTCTTGGGGGGCACCGAATTGGTGCATTTCTAGGTTGCGCTTCACTGCTGTCCGGGCATGGCCTTGAAGCGCACGGTAAACAGCGCCCCCGGCGGGGTATGACCGGGCCTGGCATCCTGCAGCAGCACTTGCGCGCCGTGCTGACGGGCGATTTCCATAACGATGGGCAGGCCCAGACCGGAGCCGTCGGCTTCGGAGCCCAGCGCCCGGTAAAAAGGCTGGAAGATCAGTTCGCGCTCGCCCAGCGGCACGCCGGGGCCTGAATCCTCGACCTGCAGCAGCAGAATCTGGCCGAAATGATCGGCCTGCACGCGCACCGTGACCACGCCTGGCTGTTCGCTGGTCGATGGCGTGTAGTTGATGGCGTTGTCCACCAGATTGCGCACCAGCTCGGCCAGCAGCGTGGCATTGCCGTTGAGCCAGACACCGGGCGTGCTGGCGCTGGCACCCTCGTAGCCCAGGTCTATGTGCTTGTCCATGGCGCGCGGCAGGCAGTCCTGCACCACGTCGGTGACGATGCGCACGAGGTTGCAGCCCTGCATGGCGGGCACGGCGCTCTCGGCCCGTGCCAGTGCCAGCAGCTGGTTGACAGTATGGGTGGCACGCATGCTTGAGCGGCCGATCTGCGCCAGCGAGCGCTTCAGGTCTTCGGTATTCGTGCCCTCGCGCTGGGCCAGGTCGGCCTGCATGCGCAGGCCCGCCAGCGGGGTCTTGAGCTGGTGGGCCGCGTCGGCCAGAAAACGTTTTTGCGTGGCGATGGAGTCATGCAGGCGCTGCAGCAGATCGTTGACCGAATCGACCAGCGGCACCACCTCCAGCGGCACATCCTTGTGATTGATGGGCGAGAGATCCTCGGGCTTGCGCGCGCGGATGCGCTCCTCCAGCCGGTGCAGCGGCTTGATGCCGCGTGCCAGTGCCAGCCAGACCAGCAGGGCGGCCAGCGGCAGGATGACGAACTGCGGCAGCATCACGCCCTTGATGATTTCCGTGGCCAGCACGCTGCGCTTTTCGCGTGTTTCCGCGACCTGCACCAGAGCGTTGGGCTCGCCGGGCAGCGGCATGCGCACCCAGATATAGGCCACGCGCAGGTCAATGCCCTTGTATTCCTCATCGCGCAGCAGCACCGAGCCGGTGGGCGTGTCCTCGTCGACGGAGGGCGGGCGCGGCAGGTCGCGCTCGCCGGCCAGATATTCGCCCCTGGTGCCGCTGACCTGGAAGAACACCGTGTCCGATTCATCGGCGCGCAGGATCTCGCTGGCCGACTGAGGCAGATTGAACTGCACCTTGCCGCGCTGCACGATGACCAGCTGAGCCAGGGCCTGGGCGTTGTACTCCAGCGCGCGATCGAAGGGCTTGTTGGCCAGGCCCTGGGCCACCAGCCAGGTCAGCGCCAGGCTCACGGGCCAGAGCAGCAGCAGCGGCGTGAGCATCCAGTCGAGGATCTCGCCGAAGAGGGATCGCTGCTCACGCTGAAAAATTTTCATGCTTGTAAAACTGGCGTATTCCAACTCAGGGATGACCAGCAAGGGCCGCCCCGCAGCAAAGGCCATCGTCCCCCTCGGGGGGAAGCGGCGGGGGCCGCTTAGGCAAAGCCGCTCAGGGGGGTGCTATCTTTTCCAGGCAGTAACCGAGGCCGCGCACGGTGGCGATGCGGATCGGGCCTTTCTCGATTTTCTTGCGCAGGCGGTGGATATAGACCTCGATGGCATTGTTGCTCACCTCCTCGCCCCATTCGCACAGGCGCTCCACCAACTGGTCCTTGCTGACCAGGCGGCCTGCGCGCTGCAGCAGCACCTCCAGCAGGCCCAGCTCGCGCGCCGACAGCTCCACCATCTTGCCGTCTATGGTAGCGACGCGGCCGGTCTGGTCATAGACCAGCGGGCCATGCTTGATGGTGGAACTGGCGCCGCCCATGCCGCGACGCGTGAGGGCGCGCACGCGCGCTTCCAGCTCGGACAGCGCAAACGGCTTGGCCATGTAGTCGTCGGCACCATAGTCCAGGCCCTGTACGCGCTCTTCGATCGAATCGGCGGCCGTGAGAATCAGCACCGGCAGCGCATCGCCACGCCCGCGCAGGCGCTTGAGCACTTCCAGGCCGTGCACCTTTGGCAGGCCCAGATCGAGAATCAGCAAATCGAATTCGCTGCTGGTCAGCAAGGCGGTATCGGCCTCGCTGCCATTGGCCACATGGCTGACGACGGCGCCCGAGCTGCGCAGCGTGCGCAGCAGGCCATCCGCCAGCACCTGGTCGTCTTCGGCAATCAGTATGCGCATGTGTGTCTCCTGCTTGTTATGTGTGCCTGTTTGCACTTTTGCTGCCATTGTAGGGATGGCTCATGGCCGTTCGGGGCAATTCTCGACAGCCGCTCATAGGCGTCAAGAAGGCGTCAATACAGAATCTCAGTAGCCTTCGGCATAGGCTTCCAGGCCCAGCGCGACCACGGTAGCCACATCCGCGCCCACGGCCTCGCGAAATTCGGCCTCGGCCTGGCTTACGGCGTCGTGAAAAGCCTGCAGCCAGGCCAGACCCGTATCGGTGAAGCGCACGCGCCTGGCGCGCGCATCATGCGGGTCGGCCTCGCGCGTGACCAGGCCCCAGGCTTCGCACTGCGCCACCAGATCGGCCATGGCCTGCTTGGTCATGCCGGCCTTGTCGGCCAGATCGGTGAGCCGGTCGCCAGCCAGCGACAGATGGCGCGTGATGTGGATATGGGCTGCCCCCACCTTGTCGCGCGCCGCCAGATTGGATAGCGTCAGCGGCACCTCCACTGCACGCGCCATGAGCTGCAGCACGCGCGCATCGAAGCGGCGCATGGCATGGCCCAGCAAACGACCCAGATGGGTCTGGCGCCAGGCATCGGCGGGCGGGGTGACGGGGGCGATTTCTGACATGGGTAAATAGTAAGGCAAACTGACTAAATATTTAAATAAATCTGCAGAATTAGCCTCTAAACTACTGTTCAAGCATCCAGCCTGAATGCAAAAACAGGACTGGCCACAGACAGTCATTCACCTACTTCGGAGCCTGATATGAACGCCATCGCCAAGACCAACGACGCCAACAGCGAAAAAGCCAAAGCCCTGGCTGCAGCCCTGGCCCAGATCGAAAAGCAGTTCGGCAAGGGCACCATCATGAAGCTCGGTGAAGGTGAGGCCATCGAAGACATTCAGGTCGTTTCCACCGGCTCCCTGGGTCTGGACATCGCGCTGGGCGTAGGTGGTCTGCCCCGTGGCCGCGTGATCGAAATCTACGGTCCCGAATCCTCGGGCAAGACCACGCTGACGCTGCAGGTCATTGCCGAGATGCAAAAGCAGGGCGGCACCTGCGCCTTTATCGACGCCGAACATGCGCTGGACACCAGCTATGCCCAGAAGCTGGGCGTGAACCTCAGCGACGTGCTGATCAGCCAGCCCGACACCGGTGAGCAGGCTCTGGAAATCTGCGACAGCCTGGTGCGCTCGGGTGCCGTGGACCTGATCGTCATCGACTCGGTGGCCGCATTGACGCCCAAGGCCGAAATCGAAGGCGAGATGGGCGACGCCCTGCCCGGCCTGCAGGCCCGTCTGATGAGCCAGGCCCTGCGCAAGCTGACGGCCACCATCAAGAAGACCAACTGCATGGTCATCTTCATCAACCAGATCCGCATGAAGATCGGCGTGATGTTCGGCTCGCCCGAGACCACCACCGGCGGCAATGCGCTGAAGTTCTATGCCTCCGTGCGTCTGGATATCCGCCGCACCGGCACCATCAAGAAGGGCGACGAGGCCATCGGCAACGAAACCAAGGTCAAGGTCGTGAAGAACAAGGTCTCGCCCCCCTTCAAGACGGCAGAGTTCGACATCCTGTTTGGCGAAGGCATCAGCCGCGAAGGCGAGATTCTGGACATGGGCGTGAACGCCAAGATTCTGGAAAAGAGCGGTGCCTGGTATGCCTACAACGGCGAAAAAATCGGCCAGGGCCGCGACAACTCGCGTGAATTCCTGCGCGAGAACCCCGCGCTGGCCATTGAGATCGAAAACAAGGTGCGCGAGAGCCTGGGCATCAAGCTGCTGCCCGTGGACGGTGCTGCGGCTGCCGAGGCCAAGCCTGCCAAGGGCGGCAAGGGCAAGGTGGACAAGGACGGCGTGATTGAAGGTTGATTCAGTCACCCTGAGGCGCCATGCGCCTTTCGCGAAAGGGGACGACATCCTCGCTGCGGGTGCGGCCCCTGCTTGATGTCCCTGGCTTGGTGAGCGCCGGTGTTTGGGTGCGGGCCTCATGGCTCAAAAGGTTTGCCATCTTTGCGCAGGTTCGTCCTGCGCCTTTTTGTTTCTGGAGATGCGTCGTGAGCTTTGCCAAACTTTCACTCAAGGGCCGCGCCCTCAAGCTGCTGGCGCAGCGCGAGCATTCGCGGCTGGAGCTGCAGCGCAAGCTGGCCGCCCATGTGGAGGAGGGCGACGATCTAAATGCCGTGCTCGACGAGCTGGAGCAGCGGGGCTTCATCAGCGTGGAGCGCGTGGTCGAGTCTGTCCTGCGCAGCAAGGCCGGCCGTTATGGCGCAGCGCGTCTGGTGCATGATCTGCGCAGCAAAGGGCTGGACGATGAAGTGGTGCGCAACGCGAGCGAGCAACTGCGCGATACCGAGCTGGAACGCGCCCGCGAGCTGTGGCGCAAGCGCTTTGGTACGCCGCCTGCCGATATCAAGGAAAAGGCTAAACAGCTGCGCTTCATGGCGTCGCGGGGCTTTTCGGCAGACGTGGCTTCACGCGTGTTGCGCGATGCCCCATACTGCGCAGCACCCGACAGCGAAGACTGAGCTGCAGCCAGCTCCCTCCTGCTGGACGAGGAACCGCTTCTTACACCGGAGGGACCCACGTGCTGACTGCTTCGCAACCCCCTGACGCCCCATCCGCCCTGCGCGTGGGCCTGAGTGCCGGCAAATCGCTGCTGGGCGGCCTGATGCTGGGTGCCTTGCTGGCCCTGGTGCTGGGCTGCGGCGCGGCCGTGTTCTATTTTTCCCGCCTGATGGCCGATCCTGGTCAGGGCATTCATGCCTCGGCCCATACCGGCATCTACGGCGCCGTGATCAGCCTGCTGATATCGCCGCCGCTGCTGGTGGCCGTGGTGCTGATCTTCATCATTCCCGCCTACCTCATGGTCGGTCTGCAGCTGGGCCGCGCCCGGGCGGCAGGCAAGCTGGTGGCGCGCTACGGCCAGGGCCTGGCCGAGCGCCTGGCGGCCATGCTGGCACAGCGCATTGAGGCCCTGCCCAGCGCTCACCAGGCCATGCACAAGGCGGCCGATCTGCTCACCGTGGGCGCGGCGATGGAGCATCTGCAGCCCTGGGTGGGCAACGGGCGTGCCGTGCAGTTCGTGGTGCGCAGCGTGCTCAATCGCCTGCCGCTGTCCGATCTGCTTGAGGAATGGGGGCGCACGCGTGCCCAGTGGGGCAGCGAAGGCGGCAAGGACGACCCGGCGCTGCGTGCCTTTCTGGGCGCTCGCATCGAGGAGATGCTGCAGGGCCTGACCGAGCCGCCCTGGACGCTGCTGTGGATCTTGCTGGCCGGACATGTCGCCGTGCTCGGCCTGGGCACCTGGCTGACCGCCTGAGCGCCCGGCCGACCTGGCGCCGGCTCAATGTCGGTGGCTGCGCGTAGCCCACCAGCAGACCAGCGAGCCCAGCGTTACCAATGCCACGCCCTGCCAGAAGCTCCAGCCCGGCAGCACCTGCAGCAGTGCGCTGGCCATCAGCGCCGAGAGCACGGGTGTGAAATAGGACGCCGCGGCCAGCAGGGCCAGCTTGCCATGCTGGATGCCGTGCTCCCAGCAGCTATAGCCCAGTGCCGTGAGCGCCCCGACCAGCAAGACCTGGCCGGCGGTGAGCCAGCTCCAGAGCATGGGCTGTGACTCGCCCAGCATCAGCCACTTGAGCCACAGCGCGATGGCAGTCCAGGTCACGAACAGACCCACGGCGTTGAAGCCTGAGCCATAGCGGCGCGCCAGCAGCGAGTAGGTCGGCCAGAGCAGGGCGGCCGCAAAACCCATGCCATAGGCCAGCGGGTTGCCCAGCACATGGCTCCACATGACCGGCAGGCTGAAGCTGTCGCCGCCCAGCACGCGCGCCAGACCCCACAGGCAGATCAGCACGCCTGGCCACAGCCACCAGCGAGCCGCCTGCTGGCCGCAGAGCACGGCCAGCACGATGGTGAGGCTGGGCCAGAGATAGTTGATGAGCCCGATTTCCATGGCCTGGCTGCGGTCGTGGGCCAGGCCCACGGCTACGGACAGGCAGATTTCATAGACCACGAACAGCAGGCCGCAGCCCCAGAGGTAGGCCGGGTGCATGCTGCGCCAGCGTGCCAGCTCGCGCCAGCCTTTGCGCCCGCGTGCTGCGGCAATGCAGATGGCGGCCATGGTGTAGAGGCAGGCCGCGCCGCCGACGGCGCCCAGCGGCTCGGCCACGGCGCGCATCAGACCCACGGTGCAGCTCCAGCAGAGTACGGCGATCAGGCCGATGAGCGTGGCACGCCGGGCGGCGGCTTCAGTGGGGTTCATGGAGATGCGCTTTTAAAACAGGAGCTTTGTGCGCAATTCTGGCAATGATTCGATGCATTTTCTGTATTGAATTCCTTGACTGAAGAGCGCTGCAAGCTATTGATCTTATGGTTTGTCCGGGGCGGGGCCAAGTGTTGATCACCGTCGCGAAGTCAATAAAAAACGGCCCTTAGGGCCGTTTCAGCAGATGCTGGGCGTGCTCAGAGACCCAGCATGATCTGCAGGTTCTGCACGGCAGCGCCGCTGGCACCCTTGCCCAGATTGTCCAGACGGGCAATCAGCACGGCCTGGCGGTATTGCTCGTTGGCAAATACGCGCAGCTCCAGCTTGTTGGTATTGGCCAGAGTGTCGGCGGCCAGCTTGTTGTCGTCCGTGGGCGGCAGCACGCTGACCCAGTTGGCGCTGGTGTTGGTCTGGGCGTAATGGCTGGCCAGGGCGTTGTGCAGGTCGGCGGCCTTGGGTGCGCCGGGCAGCAGATCCAGGTGCAGCGGCAGTTGCACCAGCATGCCCTGGGAAAAGTTGCTCACGGCGGGGATGAACACGGGGCGGCGGGTCATGCCGGTGTAGTGCAGGATTTCGGGAATGTGCTTGTGCGACAGGCCCAGCGCGTAGGCCTCGTAAGGGGCGGCATCGCCGCCTTCATAGGCTTCGATCATGGTGCGGCCGCCGCCGGTGTAGCCGGACACGGAGGGCAGGCTCACAGGGTAGTCGGCGGGAATCAGGCCGGCAGCCACCAGCGGTGCCAGCAGGGCAATGGCGCCCGTGGCGTAGCAGCCGGGGTTGGAGACGCGGGTGGCGCTCTTCACGGCGTCGAGCTGGCCGGCGCGCAGTTCGGGGAAGCCGTAGACCCAGCCTGCGGCCGTGCGGTGGGCGGTGGAGGCGTCGATGATCTTGATGGCGCGGCCTGTCTCTGCGGTGATGGAGTCCACCATGGCTGCGGTTTCACGGGCGGCATCGTCGTGCAGGCAGAGGATGACCAGATCCACACCGGCAATCAGAGCGCGTTTGGCGGCCGGGTCCTTGCGCAGTGCGGGGTCGATGCTGACCAACTCCACACCTGCAAAATCGACCAGACGATCACGGATCTGCAGACCCGTGGTTCCTGCTTCTCCGTCAATAAAGACTTTTGCCATTGCATTTTCTCCTGCACCGGCGCGCGCATTTCTTGGTTTATATGCCGCTGCCTGCGGCACCATTGCCGCTTTCCGAACGGTGATTGTCCTTGAATCTCGTCAGGGATGTGCACTGCCTGTCTTTGAGAACGTGGTTGAGATCTCCTCGCGCCGCGACAGAGGCTTTGCGGGATGGGATGCTAGGGGGCGGCCCCCCGCGCGCGATACCGCAGCAATAGCTGTGCTATTGCGAGGATTTGCGCGGCCGGCGAGGCAACGCCGCAGACTGCCCCTGACCGGGCGTCCGCAAAGCCCCTGTCCCGGAGGGTTGGAGCGAAATCGGGCGATTTCTGTGCGCTGTCACTTGCTTGCACCCCGGTGCAAGCGGCGAGCCATCGCTTCGAACTCATCCCGATTGCGCTCCAACGCGGCTGCGTAGAGATCGCAATCACGTTCTGAGCCAAGTCTCGCGCGAATGGCCCAGTAGACGCTGCAGCTATTCGCAGTTGTCAGCACATTGCCAGCCGCTGCCCCAATGTCCTTGACTCGTATATAAGACATAAGAAAGTTGCGGGAAGAAAAGATATCGTGTAGGAATAATTTCCCTAAGAAATTCAAGGCATTGCAGCTGTTTCCGGAACACGACAAAGTTGCGCGAAATTGTGGATTTTGCGCATGTTCAGGTGTCGTTTTGCGCGGTGCAGCATGGTACATTCCTGCTCGCCATGTCATATGAACCCGATGGCCAGGCTCCCCCGAGTCGGTGGCAAGCGGGTATTTCCCCTCAGTTCAGAGAGACAAAGTCATGAAGATTCATGAATACCAAGGCAAGGAAATCTTGCGCCAATTTGGTGTGCCCGTTCCCCGTGGCATTCCTGCGTTTACCGTGCAAGAGGCTGTTGAAGCAGCCCAGAAGCTGGGTGGACCCGTGTGGGTGGTGAAGGCCCAGATCCACGCTGGTGGCCGCGGCAAGGGCGGCGGCGTGAAGGTTGCCAAGTCCATCGAGGACGTGCAAAAGCTGTCCGAGCAGATTCTGGGCATGCAGCTGGTGACTCACCAGACCGGCCCCGAAGGTCAGAAGGTTCGCCGCCTGTACATCGAAGACGGCGCCGACATCAAGAACGAGCTGTATGTGTCGCTGGTGACCGACCGCGCCACACAGAAGGTTGCCCTGATCGCTTCCAGCGAAGGCGGCATGGACATCGAGGAAGTGGCTCACTCCACTCCCGAAAAGATCATCACCGAGATGATCGACCCCCTGACCGGCATCACCGAAGCGCAATCGCGCAAGGTGGCAGCTGCCATCGGTCTGGAAGGCAAGTCCGTGGATCAGGCCGTGGATCTGTTCGCCAAGATCTACAAGTGCTACATGGACACCGACGCGTCGCTGGTGGAAATCAACCCCCTGAACTGCGACTCCAAGGGCGACCTGATGGCCCTGGACGCCAAGTTCAACTTTGATCCCAACGCTCTGTTCCGTCACCCCGAAATCGTGGCTTTCCGCGATCTGGACGAAGAAGACGCTGCCGAAATCGAAGCATCCAAGTTCGATCTGGCCTACATCTCCCTGGACGGCAACATCGGCTGTCTGGTGAACGGCGCCGGTCTGGCCATGGCCACCATGGACACCATCAAGCTGTTCGGCGGCGAACCAGCCAACTTCCTGGACGTGGGCGGCGGCGCTACGGCCGAGAAGGTGACCGAAGCCTTCAAGATCATGCTCAAGAACCCCGAAGTCAAGGGCATTCTGGTCAATATCTTCGGCGGCATCATGAAGTGCGACACCATCGCCACCGGCGTGGTCACTGCCTGCAAGGCCGTGAACCTGTCCGTGCCTCTGGTCGTGCGCATGAAGGGCACCAACGAAGAACTGGGCAAGCAAATCCTCAAGGATTCCGGCCTGCCCATCATCGCTGCCGACACCATGGCTGAAGCAGCGACCAAGATCGTTGCTGCCGTTAAGTAATACGCCCCGGAGATAGAAACATGTCGATCTTTATCAACAAAGACACCAAGGTCATCACCCAGGGCATTACTGGCAAGACCGGCCAGTTCCACACTGAAAAGTGCCAGGAATACGCGAACGGCAAGAACTGCTTCGTGGCAGGCGTGAACCCCAAGAAGGCTGGCGAAAAGATTTTCGACATCCCAATCTTTGGTTCCGTCAAGGACGCTGCCAAGGAAACCGGCGCTACCGTGTCCGTGATCTACGTGCCTCCCGCAGGTGCTGCTGCTGCCATCTGGGAAGCTGTTGAAGCCGACCTGGACCTGGCCATCTGCATCACCGAAGGCATCCCCGTGCGCGACATGCTGGAAGTGCGCAACAAGATGAAGGCCAAGGAAGCTGCCGGCGGCAAGAAGACTCTGCTGCTGGGCCCCAACTGCCCCGGTCTGATCACGCCTGACGAAATCAAGATCGGCATCATGCCCGGTCACATCCACAAGAAGGGCCGCGTGGGCGTGGTCTCCCGTTCCGGCACGCTGACTTACGAAGCCGTGGCTCAGCTGACCGAACTGGGCATTGGCCAGTCCTCCGCCGTCGGTATCGGTGGCGACCCCATCAACGGTCTGAAGCACATCGACGTGATGCGCGCTTTCAACGACGATCCCGACACCGATGCCGTGATCATGATCGGTGAAATCGGCGGTCCCGACGAAGCCGAAGCTGCCCAGTGGTGCAAGGCCAACATGAAGAAGCCTATCGTGGGCTTCATCGCCGGCGTGACTGCGCCTCCCGGCAAGCGCATGGGCCACGCAGGTGCCCTGATCTCCGGCGGTGCCGACACGGCTGACGCCAAGCTGGCCATCATGGAAGAGTGCGGCTTCACCATCACCCGCAACCCTTCCGAAATGGGTCGCCTGCTGCAAGGCCTGCTGAAGAAGTAAGCCCGTGCAAAAGTTCGTGATACAGCGTTGAATTTACGCAGTATTACGAACTGGCAAGATGGGCTTAGCGCCCTACACTGCCTCCACTCTTAAAAGAAAGCGCCGCGCAATGCGGCGCTTTCATATTCAAAACAGTGGAGTCAACATGGAAATGCTCAATAGCGCCGATTTCTGGATCGGCCTGGTGAAGATCATCTGGATCAACATCATTCTCTCCGGCGACAACGCCGTGGTCATCGCACTGGCCGCGCGCTCTCTTCCCCCTGAACAGCAAAAGAAGGCCATCATGTTCGGCTCCGGCGCCGCCGTGGTGCTGCGTATCGTGCTGACCGTGGTGGCTGCCAAGCTGCTGGAACTCTCCTTCCTGCAGGTTGTGGGCGGTTGCCTGCTGCTGTGGATCGGCTATCAACTGCTGACCGGCGACGAAGACGGCGAGGGCGAATCCAAGGGCCATGGCTCCATGATGACTGCCATCCGCACCATCCTGATTGCCGACCTGGTGATGAGCCTGGACAACGTGATTGCCGTGGCCGCGACCGCCCAGGGCAATATGGTGCTGCTGATCCTGGGCCTTGCCATTTCCATTCCCCTGGTGATTTTCGGCTCCACGCTGATGATCAAGCTCATGGAACGCTTCCCCGTCATCGTCACGCTGGGCGCGGCGCTGATCGGCTGGGTGGGCGGCGAGACCATCGTCAACGACAATCTGCTGCATGGCTACACCATGGCTCACCCCTGGCTGCACTATGTCGCTGCTGCATCGGGTGCCGTGCTGGTGGTCGGACTGGGCAAGTTCATGCAGGCACGCTCTGCAAAGAAGGAAGTCGCTGTGGCCTGATCGCCCCGGAAGTCTTTCCCCAAAAAACGCACTGTGGATTCACAGTGCGTTTTTTTATGGCCGCAGTGCGGATGACAAACTGTGTGAACATCTGGTGGACACCAACCTTCGTGTAACCCCAGGCTTGTTAGCCTTGTCGCCATGCAGATATCGGAACTTGCCAGCCTGTCGGGTGTGTCCGTACACGCCATTCGCCACTATGAGAGTCTGGGCCTGATTGCCGCCAGTCGGCGTCCTTCCGGCTATCGCGAGTTCGATGACAGCGTGATCCGCGAGCTGCGATTCATCGCCATGTCGCGGCAATGTGGCTTCTCTCTTGCGCAGATTGCCGAGGTATTGCCGGCCTACCGCTGCAAGTCCCTGACGGCCAGCCAGATCGTCTGCAGGCTTGAGGAGCGCATTGCCGAGATCGATGCCGAAATCGCCAAGCGCAACGCTCTGCGTCAGCACCTGGTTTCCCATGTGGAATGGTTTCGTCTGCGCGAGCAGCGGCCAGCCTCGAAACCGGGATTTCCTCGCGTCTCTGCGCGAGGCGGCAATGATGCCGGTCCATCCGGCAGGAGGGGGAGCAAGTCATGACACCGCAGAACGAACACTTTGCCCGAGACATCAGGGCGCTGGTGCTGTCCATGCCAGTGGCGCAGATGCTGCAACTGCGCTTTGAGCGCATAGAGCCCGGCGAGGTCGATCTCTGCCTGCCCTATCAGGACAGTCTGAGTTTCAGGCCCGGCCAGTTGCAGGCAACGCCGGTCTTTGCCATCGCAGACTTTGCTGCCGTATCGGCGGCAGGGACGCTGCTGCCGCCGGGCTGGATCAATGCCACCGTGGACTGCAGCATCAAATACCTGGCTCCTGCCGATGGCGAGACATTGCTGGCACGTGGCCGCGTCATCCAGGCCAGCAAGCTGCTGACGGTTGCCAGGGCGGATGTGTTTTCTCGCAAGGCGGACCGGGAGCTGCTGTGCGCCACCATGCTGGCCACGGCGCGGAACCTGGCGCCTGCGCAGTAGGAGGCCTTTTGGGGTGCTGTGGCGCCTGAACGCTGGATGCTATCGAGGTTGATTTTTCTCGATAGCGGGCCTGTAACCGGCCGAGTCAGCGCCTTCAAGGCAAACTACAGCCCATCATGAAGACCCAGTACTACACTGCTTCCAGCCTGGACGGCTTTCTTGCCACCGAAGACGACTCTCTGGACTGGCTGTTTCCGTTGGGCAGCCTGACGCAGTCCAGCTATCCGGGCTTTATTGCCCAGGTCGGTGCGCTGGCCATGGGCTCGTCCACCTATGAGTGGATGGTCCGCAACGCCGATGCGGTGAAGAAGGAGAGCGGCGCGGCCTGGCCTTATGCACAGCCTGCCTGGGTTTTCTCCAGCCGTCAGCTGCCGTTGATAGAGGGAGCCGATGTACGCTTTGTCAGCGGCGATGTGCGGCCCGTGCTGGCAAGCATGAGGGCTGCAGCCGGCGACAAGAACATCTGGATCGTGGGTGGCGGAGATCTGGCGGGACAGTTCCATGACGCGGGCCTGCTCGATGAAGTCATCGTGCAGATTGGCTCGGCCACTCTGGGCCGTGGCAAGCCTTTGTTGCCGCGCCGCTTGCTGAGTCCCGTGCTGCAGCTGCAGTCCGTGCAGCAGATGGGCCCGGGAATGGCCGAGCTGCGCTACACCGTGTGCAAGACGCAGCCGCCCGCGAATTAACGGCTGCTTCTGGCAGGCCAGAGCACCGAAGCAATCGCCACCACCATCAGGCAGACAGCAGTCCAGTCCTGCCAGTGCAAGACCTCGCCCAGCCACCAGGCGCCCACGAACACGCCCAGCACCGGAATCATCATCACGCTCAGCGTGGAGGCCACGGGCGGCAGGCTGCGGGCCAGATAGAACCACACGGCCTGGGCGAAGCCCAGCACCAGCACACCATTGAAAGCGATGGCAGCCAGAGCGCTCTGGTCGGGCATATGCCATTGCTGGCGCTCGAAAACAAAGGCCAGCACGGTCAGCACCACGGTGGTGATGGCCACCATCCACAGCGACAGCGTCATCAGCGGCACCGGCGCCTCGGTGCGGCGCAGCAGCTGCGTGCCCCAGGCCCAGCCGGCGGCGGCGATCAGCATCAGCATCACGCCCAGGGGCTTGCTACCCAGAGCGCCAACCTCATGCCACAGCAGCAGCAGCACGCCGGCAAAGGCCGCTCCCACGCCGGCCCAGGCGCGGGCGCCCAGCCGGTCCTTGAAGAACAGGCTGCCGAACACGGCCGAGAAGATGGGCATGGTGTAACCCAGAATCGCCGCGCGCCCGCTGGACAGCGTGGGGATGGCAATGATGATCAGGCAGTGCCAGAGCACCATATTGAACAGCGTGAGCTTGGCCAGCTGGCCCCAGTAGCTGCGCGGTATGGTCAGCGGCAAGCGCTGGCTGGTCACAAACAGGGCCAGAATCGGCAGGCCTATCCACATGCTGACCATGCGAAAACTCAGAGGCGGGAAATGCTGTACGCCGAGCTTCATTACCGGCCAGTTCAGGCCCCAGACGATGGTGAGCAGGACGAGAAGAATGAGCTGTTTGGGCGTAAACGAAGGCATGGGTGTGGATTATCTCCCCCCGGGATGACTTTCTCCCCCTGTGGCGCTTCGCGCCTTCCCCCTCTCTCTACGCGCTGCGCGCTATGGGAGGGGGACGACAGCCTCGCTGCGGGGCGGCCCTTGCTCGCTGTCTCTCCACTGGTGTGTGCCAAGTTTGACGTCTTGCTGCAAAACCTGTGGCAAGGCTTGGAAGGGGTGAACAATTAAAATCCCCCTTTATGACTTTTATCGACATGCTGCGCGACGCGTCCACGCGCAATGACTCCATGCTGTGCGTGGGTCTGGACCCCGAACCCAGCCGCTTTCCCGGTGCCATGAAGGGCGATGCGTCCAAGATCTACGACTTCTGTGCAGCCATCGTCGATGCCACCCATGATCTGGTCAACAGCTTCAAGCCCCAGATCGCCTACTTTGCCGCCCACCGTGCCGAAGACCAGCTCGAAAAGCTGATGGAGCACATGCGCCGAGTGGCACCCCATGTGCCCGTGATTCTGGATGCCAAGCGCGGCGATATCGGCTCCACCGCCGAGCAATACGCCAAGGAAGCCTTCGAGCGCTATGGCGCCGATGCCGTGACGCTCTCTCCCTTCATGGGTTTCGACTCCATCACGCCCTATCTCAAGTACGAAGGCAAAGGGGCTTTTTTGCTGTGCCGCACCTCCAACCCCGGCGGTGACGATCTGCAGGCCCAGGTCCTGGCCGATGTGCCTGGCAACCCCCATATGTTCGAGCATGTGGCCAAGCTGGCCCAAGGCCCCTGGAACACCAACGGCCAACTGGGCCTGGTGGTGGGTGCAACCCGTCCCAACGAGATCGAGCGCGTGCGTGCCGTGGCTCCCACCTTGCCGCTGCTGATTCCCGGCGTGGGCGCACAGGGTGGCGATGCCGTTGCAACCGTCAAGGCGGCTCGCATCGGCGGCGGACCCATCATCATCAACTCCTCGCGCGCCATTCTGTACGCAGGGCAGGGCGATGACTTTGCCAAGGCTGCACGCGAAGCCGCCATCGCCACGCGCGCCACGCTGCAGGCTGCAGCCCAGAGCTGAGGCAGGGTAGGCTCTGGCCATGCAAAGCAAATGGCTGGAAGACTTTCTGCTTCTGGCTCAGGAGCGCAGCTTCACCCGTGCGGCAGAGCTGCGCCATGTCACCCATCCTGCGTTTGGCCGGCGCATTCGTGCGCTGGAGGCATGGGCTGGAACGCCGCTGATCGAAGCGGGCGGCGGGCCGGTTCGCCTCACCCCGGCCGGTGAAGCCTTTCGCGACACCGCCGAGCAGATGGTGCGCACCCTGGCCCAGTCGCATGACGAGCTGCAGGCCGTGGCCGGTCGGCAGGCCCATGTGATCACGCTGGCCACGGGGCGTACCCTGGCGCGTACCATCGTGGCTGACTGGCTGGCGCGCTACGGCAGCGTGCTGCAGACGGCGGAGATGCGCATCGTTACCCGCACACTCGACGAAACCGTGCACATGCTGCAGCGCGGCGAAGTCAGCTTTGCCCTGCTCTATCACCATGCGGCCATTGCCGTGCGACTGGATGGCCGTCAGTTCAACTATCTGACGGTGATGAGCGACAAGCTGGTGCCCGTTGCGCGGGCCGATGCCGAAGGCAAGCCCTTGTTTGCACTGGCGCAGGCCCTGTTGCCCGGTGCCAGCCCCGTGCCCTATCTGGCCTTCTCGCACAGCATGGCTCTGGGGCGGCTGGCCGAAGATCATCTGGCCAGCCATCCGCTGTGGCCACGTCTGCGCCGCTGCATCGAATGCGATTCTGCGGATGCCAATTACGAGTACGTGCTAAAGGGTCTGGGCGTGGCCTGGATGCCCTGGTCCATGGTGCAGCGCGACTGCCAGGACGGTCGTCTGGCGCTGGCCGGGGACGGCAGCCTGGACGTGCATTTCGATGTGCGGCTTTATCGGCCCAAACGCCGCTTGAGCACCGCTGCGGAGCAGTTCTGGACCGATATCACTGGCCAGTAAATAAGCAGTCACTCCTTTTTTGCCTGCGGCCAGACCTGAAGCTGGAAAAACAACAGCGGGTATCGGGCTCCTTGCAGCATTGCTCCCTCTCTATTTGCTCAAAAACGCGTTGATGTGCTGAAATGGCACGAAAATGTGCCAGATCGGCACTGAAAGGTTTTCTCCGTATTCGGACAATTGCCTCATACAGATTCGGAATAGTTTCATGCAGAACACAAACATCCTCCGCCGTACCGCCATCGCTGCGGGCCTGCTGCTGGGCGCTGCCGTGGCAGTGCCTGCCATCGCCGCCGACAACTATCCCAGCAAGGCCATCACCATGGTCGTGGGCTATCCGGCCGGTGGCAGCACCGACCTGGTCGGTCGTCTGGTGGCCGATGGCCTGGCCAAGCAGCTGGGCCAGCCCGTGGTGGTGGAAAACCTGGGCGGTGCCGGTGGCGCCATCGGTGCGCAGAAGGTGGCCAAGGCCCCAGCCGACGGTTACACCATCATGGTGGGCGCCAACAATGAGCTGGCCATCGCCAGGCTCATCAACAAGGCCGTGAAGTACAACATTGGCGACTTCACTCCCATCGGTCTGGTGGGTTCCCAACCCATGGTGCTGGTCGCATCGCACAAGGCCGGCGTGAAGAACGCGGCCGAGTTCGTGAGCCTGGTGTCCAAGAACCCCGACAAGTTCAGCTACGGCAGCTCCGGCGTGGGCACGGCGCTGCACCTGGCCGGCGAGCTGGTCAAGGAGCAGGGCAAGCTGCAGATGACCCATGTGCCTTACAAGGGCGTGGCACCGCTGACCACAGACCTGGTGGGCAACAACATCGAGTTCGGCGTGTTCGTGCTGTCCTCGGGCCTGCCCCATATCAAGGCCGGCAAGGTCGTGGCCCTGGGTACGACCGAAGCCAAGCGCTCGGCTATCACCCCCGATATTCCTGCCCTGTCCGAGCTGCCCCAGTTCAAGAACGTGGACATCAACAGCTGGTTTGCGCTGATGGCTCCCAAGGGCCTGCCCGCTCCCATCGCCGCCAAGCTGAAGAAGGCGCTGGAAGAAACCATGGCTTCGCCCGAGTTCCGCAAGAAGATGGAAGAGACCGGCAATGTGGTGGCCGATCCCAAGGTGGATGCCGGCAAGTACATCAACACCGAGATTGCCAAGTACTCGAAGATTGTTCAGTTCGCCAAGATTGAGAACTGATAGTGGCACCGCCTGGGTGGTCTGAGACTGCCTGAGGTTCTGAACGGCTTGTGTCTTTTGGGGCGCAAGCCGTTTTTGTTTCTTGGCTGATTTGAGGGCAGAGGGCGGGCCGAGCCCCGCCCTCTGAGTGCCAATCAAGCAAGCCGTAATAATCGAATCAAATCGGCATCAAGCGCAGACCCACAAAGCGCAACCAGCTCTCAATTCTGAGTCGCCAGCTGACAACGCGCAGGCGACACTGCCCCCACATTCACCTTCTGCGCGGCCAGCGCCGCATCCAGCGTTTCCCCGAGCAGCAGATTGCGCGCCAGCAGGCTGTAGCCGGCGGCGCTCTGGATGCCGTAGCCGCCCTGGGCGGCAACCCAGAAAAAGCCCGGCACAGGCGTGGGCGAGGCATCCCAGCCTATTACCAGCTCGCCATCGGCGACAAAGCTGCGCAGGCCGGCCCAGGTATGCGAGGGGCGGCGGATTTGCAGCGTGGTGGCTTCCTCGATGTGATAGATGCCGGTCGCAATGTCCAGCTCTTCGGGCACGACATCGTGCGGTGCCACGGGGTCTGCATTGGCGGGTGAGCCCAGCAGCTGGCCGGCGTCGGGCTTGATGTACCAGTTTTCATCGGCGCTGATGATGGCGGGCCAGTGCGTGGCATCCATGCCTTCGGGGGCCGGGAAGGTGAAGGCGCTGCGGCGCTTGGGCGTGATGCCGATGGGCGCCGCGCCCACCATGGCGGCCACGACATCCACCCAGGCCCCGGCGGCGTTGACGATGACCTTGGCACGAAGGCTGCGGCCCTGGGGCAGGGCAATGTGCCAGAAGTCGTTGACCCGGGTGATGGCCTGGACCTCGGCGTTACACCACAGATCGCCGCCGCGCTGGCGCAGGCCGCGGATATAGCCCTGGTGCAGGCCGTGCACATCGATATCGCGTGCGCCGGTGTCCAGAAAGCCGTCCACCAAGACCTCGGTGTCGAGCGCGGGAACCAGGGCCTTGAGCTGTGCGGCGCTCAGGCGCCGGGCCTCGGGGGAGTGGATGGTGGCTTCGGCGTAGGCGGCGTCGACCAGATCCTTTTGCTCGGCCGTGCCCACATAGAGCACGCCGCGCGGCGTGAGGATGGGAGCTTCGGCAAAACCGGCCGGTGGCGCATCGTAGAAGGCGCGGCTGGCGCGGGTCAGGGCCTGCACCTGGGCCGGCCCGTAATGCTCTTCAAACAGTGCGGCCGAGCGGCCGGTGGTGTGATAGCCGGGCTGGGATTCGCGCTCCAGCACTAGCACGGAAGGCGGAGTATCGCCACCCGACTGCGCCAACTGCCAGGCGGCAGATGCACCGGCCATGCCCGCGCCCACGATGACGAAATCCCAGACATCTTTCTGCATTGCTTCTCTCCTCGGTGTCGCCGGCCATGGTCCTGCATGGCCGGCTGTGCTTGGTCAATCCTGGCTTGTGGCCGACTTGGCTCTGGATTTGGCAGGAGCCTTGTCCAGATAGGGCTTGAGGTAGCGGCCCGTCACGCTGGCCGGGTTGGCCGCGACTTCCTCTGGCGTGCCCTGAGCCACGACCTGGCCGCCGCCCGAGCCACCCTCGGGGCCCATGTCGATCAGCCAGTCTGCGGTCTTGATGACGTCGAGGTTGTGCTCGATCACGACGATGGTGTTGCCCGCATCGCGCAGCTGGTGCAGCACCTTCAGAAGCAGGGCGATGTCGGCAAAGTGCAGGCCCGTGGTGGGCTCGTCGAGGATGTAGAGCGTGCGGCCGGTGTCGCGCTTGGACAACTCCTGTGCGAGCTTGACGCGCTGGGCCTCGCCACCCGACAGCGTGGTCGCGCTCTGGCCCAGGCGGATATAGGACAGACCCACGTCCAGCAGGGTCTGCAGCTTGCGCGCAATGCTGGGCACGTCCTTGAAGAAGGCATGAGCGTCTTCGACCGTCATCTCCAGAATCTGCGAGATGTTCCGGCCCTTCCACTGCACTTCCAGTGTTTCGCGGTTGTAGCGCTGGCCGTGGCAGATGTCGCAGGGCACGTAGACATCGGGCAGAAAATGCATTTCCACCTTGACCACGCCGTCGCCCTGGCAGGCTTCGCAACGGCCGCCCGAGACATTGAACGAGAAGCGCCCGGGGCCGTAGCCGCGCTCCTTGGCGGTATTGGTTTCGGCCATCAGCTCGCGGATTGGCGTGAACAGGCCGGTATAGGTTGCGGGGTTGCTGCGTGGCGTGCGGCCTATGGGTGACTGGTCGACGTTGATGACCTTGTCGAAATAGTCGATGCCGGCGATGTCGTCATGCGCAGCCGGCTCGGTGCCTGCACGGTGTACCTGGCGTGCCACTTCGGCATACAGCGTGTCGTTGACCAGGGTGGATTTGCCCGAGCCCGAGACGCCGGTCACGCAGGTGAACAGGCCGACGGGGAAGTCCACCGTCACGTTCCTGAGGTTGTTGCCGCGCGCGCCTTGCACGGTCAGCGCCTGAAGGTCGGTGCGCGCCTTGCTCGCAGATTCCCGCTTTTTGGCGGCCGTGACCGGAAAGCGCGATGTGCTTTGGCTGGTTTCGGCTTCACTGTCCTTGCGCAGCACGGGCAGCCAGGCGGTGCGCTGCCTGGGCACGGGAATGCTTTGTACGCCGCTCAGATAGCGGCCCGTGGGCGAATCGGGGCTGGCCTTGATGTCTTCATAGCTGCCCTGGGCCATGATGCGGCCGCCATGCACGCCGGCGCCCGGGCCCATGTCGATGATCTGGTCGGCCGCCCGCATCATGTCTTCGTCATGCTCGACCACGATCACACTGTTGCCGATATCGCGCAGATGCTCCAGCGTGGCAATCAGCTTGTCGTTGTCGCGCTGGTGCAGGCCGATGGAGGGCTCGTCCAGCACATACATGACGCCCGTCAGGCCCGAGCCGATCTGGGACGCCAGGCGAATGCGCTGGGCCTCGCCGCCCGAGAGCGTGTCGGCGCTGCGGTCCAGGCTCAGGTAGGACAGGCCCACATCGTTGAGGAAGAGCAGGCGCGAGGCGATCTCACGCACGATCTTGTCCGCAATCTCGGCCTTGGCCCCGGCCATGCTCAGTTGCTTGAACCAGCCCAGCGCATCGGCCAGCGTGGCATGGCTGACCTCATAGATGGAGCGGGCCTGCTCGCCATCGCCCACGCGCACAAAGCGCGCTTCGCGGCGCAGGCGCGTGCCTTCGCATTCAGGGCATTTGCGAACGCTGCGCAGCTTGGCCAGGTCGTCGCGAACCACCTGGGATTCGGTCTCGCGAAAGCGGCGCTGAATATTGGGGATGATGCCTTCGAACGGGTGCGACTTGATAAAGGCTTCGCCCTTGCGTTCGCCGCTCTCGAAAACATAGTTGAACTCCATGGACTCGTCGCCCGAGCCAAAGAGAATCACGTCGCGCACCTTCTCGGGCAGCTCCTCGAACGCCGTCTCGGTGCTCACGCCATAGTGCTTGGCCACGCTCTCCAGCATGGAGAAGTAGTAGTTGTTGCGCTTGTCCCAGCCCTTGATGGCGCCGCTGGCCAGACTCAGCGACGGGAAGGGCACGACGCGGTCGGGGTCGAAGGCTTCGCTGTTGCCCAGGCCGTCACATGCCTGGCAGGCTCCCATGGGGGAGTTGAAGGAAAACAGGCGCGGCTCCAGCTCGGGCAGGGAGTAGTCGCAGAGCGGGCAGGCGAACTTAGCGCTGAACAGATGCTCCTTGCCGCCGTCCATCTCCAGCGCGATGACGCGGCCGCCGGCATCGGCACCGCCGGCGCGCAAGGCAGCCTCAAAGCTCTCGGCCAGGCGCTGCTTGATGTCTTCGCGCACCTTGACGCGGTCTATCACCACATCGATGTTGTGGCGCTCGTTCTTCTCCAGCTTGGGCAGGGACTGGGCATCGTAGATCTGCCCGTCGACACGAAAGCGCACGTAGCCCTGGGCCTGGAGCTGCACGAAAAGCTCGGCGAACTCGCCCTTTTTCTCGCGCGCCAGGGGCCCGAGGATCATCAGCTTGGTGTCCTCGGGAAGCTGCAGCACGCTGTCCACCATCTGGCTGATGGTCTGGGCCTGCAGCGGTAGATTGTGGTCGGGGCAGAACGGTGTACCGGCGCGGGCGTAGAGCAGGCGCAGATAGTCGTTGATCTCGGTCACCGTGCCCACGGTGGAGCGCGGGTTGTGGCTGGTGGCCTTTTGCTCGATGGAAATGGCGGGGGACAGGCCCTCGATCAGATCGACATCGGGTTTGTCCAGGCGGCCCAGAAACTGGCGTGCATAGGCCGAGAGACTCTCCACGTAACGGCGCTGGCCTTCGGCGTACAAGGTATCGAAGGCCAGGCTGGACTTGCCCGAGCCCGACAGGCCGGTGATCACCACCAGCTGGTTGCGGGGAATGTCCAGGTCGATGTTCTTGAGGTTGTGCGTGCGTGCGCCGCGAATGGCGATACGTGTCTGCGCCAGAGAACGGCCCAGATAGAGGCTGTCATCATGGACTTCAGAGGGCGAATCAGGCTTCAGGGACACGGGCGCTCCAGACGGGGAAAACTCTCCATGATAGTCAGACGGGCTTGCGCGTGACTAGATGATTCAGGTTCACGGACAATCTACGGTTTTATTTCCTCTCTTTTGCCCGGTAGTGGTTTAGTTAACCTGGGCATAAGACTTTGACTCTTGGCAAAATCTGAGCGTGAAAAAAATCAATACCTCCCCCAGCGCGGGCACGCAGGGCACGGACAAATCCCCTTCCACCATGACCTCCCAGGAACGCCGCTCCAGCGGCGCCCTGGCGCTGATCTTTGCGCTGCGCATGCTGGGCCTGTTCCTGGTGCTGCCCGTCTTCATGCTGGAGGCACGCAAATACCCTGGCGGTGACGACCCTGCCATGATCGGCTTGGCCATGGGCCTGTATGGCCTGACCCAGGCCCTGTTCCAGTTACCCATCGGCCTGGCCTCTGACCGTATCGGCCGCAAGCGTGTCATCGTCGCCGGCCTGTTGGTGTTTGCGGCGGGCAGCCTGATTGCGGCCATGGCCGACTCGCTGACCGGCCTGATGGCGGGGCGTGCCATTCAGGGCGCAGGTGCCGTGTCTGCCGCCGTCACGGCCCTGCTGGCCGATTTGACGCGCGATGGCGTGCGTACCAAGGCCATGGCCATGGTCGGCGGCAGCATCGGCCTGATGTTTGCACTGGCGCTGGTGCTGGCGCCGCTGCTCAATGCCTGGATAGGCCTGTCCGGCATCTTCGGCCTGACCTGCGCGCTGGCGCTGGCCGGCATTGCCGTGGTGCTGTGGATGGTGCCGCCAGAGCCCAGGCAGCATGCCGATGCGCCCAAGGGCAGGTTCAGCGAGCTGCTGGGCCAGTCCGATCTGCTGCGCCTGAATTTTGGCGTCTTCATTCTGCATACCGTGCAGATGTCCATGTGGGTGGCCGTGCCGGCCATGCTGGTGCAGGCCGGTCTGGCCAAGGAGCAGCACTGGCATATCTATCTGCCGGCCGTGCTGCTGTCCTTTCTGGCCATGGGCCTGCTGTTTTCTATGGAGCGCAAGGGCAAGCTGCGCAAGGCCTTGCTGGGAGCCATTGGTCTGGTACTGGTTGTGCAGATCGGTCTGGGCATGCTGGCCGCCAGCGGCAGCATTCCGACGGTCTGGTGCATGGCGCTGCTGATGTTTCTGTTTTTCTGCGGCTTCAATGCTCTTGAAGCCACCCAGCCAAGCCTGGTCTCGCGCATGGCTCCGGCGCCGCTGCGGGGTGCGGCATTGGGTGCCTATAACACGCTGCAGTCGCTGGGCCTGTTTGCCGGTGGCGCTGTCGGTGGTGCAGTCGCCAAATTTGCGGGCGTGCCGGGCTTGTTCATCATGACGGCTGTGCTCGTTGCCCTGTGGCTGCTCGTGACCTGGCCGCTGCGACCGGTGGGGCGTCACTGACTTACAGCAACACCCCCTGAGGCGCTGTGCGCCTAGGCGGCCCCGCCTTCCCCCTCTCTGCTACGCGGAGGGGGACGCAGCCATCGCAGCGGGGCTGCCCTTGCTCGGCTGCTCGCGCGCAGTGGCCCCTTTCCTGCTGGGGCCCCATGTATCGCCGTGATGGGATATAGGGCAATCCCGTGCTCGTCATGGCTGGCTTGGGGCAAAATGCGAGGTTCATTGGTTCGGGACCTTTCGTAATTGCCCGGGCCACTTTTTGAAAAGGTATCTCTATGGCATCCGTCAACAAAGTCATCATCGTCGGCAATCTGGGTCGTGACCCCGAAATGCGCACCTTCCCCAGCGGCGATCAGGTGGCCAATGTGACCATCGCCACCACAGACCGCTGGCGCGACAAGAACACCGGCGAAAACCGCGAAGCCACCGAATGGCACCGTGTGGTCTTCAACGGCAAACTGGCTGAGATCGTGGGCCAGTACCTGCGCAAAGGCAGCCAGGTCTATGTGGAAGGCAGCCTGCGCACCCGCAAGTGGACCGACCAGGCCTCCGGCCAGGAACGCTACGCCACCGAAATCCGTGCCGACGCCATGCAGATGCTGGGCAGCCGCCAGGGTGGTGGTCAGCAGCAAGGCGGCTACGGCAGCGATGATGGCTATGGCGAAAGCAGCTACGAAGCACCCCGCCGTCAGGCTCCCGCTCCCATGCAGCAGCGCCCCGCACCGGCACCCATGCAGCAGCGTCCTGCTCCTGCACCCATGGCTCCTCCTCCCCAGCGCGCAGCTTCGGGGTTTGACGACATGGATGACGACATCCCGTTCTAGAGCCTACCTTTCCTGATTTGTAAACAAGAGGCCCGAGATGACGAATCTACGGGCCTTTTTCTTTGTTAACATTTTTTTCGAAGGCCGATAGTGTGTACTTATCGACTACCTTTGAGGAAATGTAAACATGTCAGTAGGCTATCAAGTCAGAACGATACGTTTGGAGTCTGGTGAGCGGCTTCCGCTGCTACTAAGCGAAGAAACTGGAGTGCCAGTCTGGGATGTGACGCTGTTCATCCTGACGGCGCTGCGCTCTACCAGTTTGGCGACCAACACGATTGCGCATGCGGCTAGAGCCGTGATGGTCGGCCTGCAGGTTTTTCGTTACTTGGGTATCGACCTGAATCAGCGCCTAGAGCAAGGAAAGCTTCTCTCGTTGAGTGAAGTAGATGAGCTTGTGAATTTGGCAGGGCTGAAGCAAGAAGAGCTTGACGCACTCCTAGGAAACAAAAAAAAGTCGCAGGCAGCGTCTCGTGTTGTTTCGCTTGAAAGAGCGCGTATGCGCACCTCAGCTAGAGCTTCAAAGCGAGTCGAGTCTGAAACGAAGGCCACTCGACTCATATATATCCGCAAGTACATTGAATGGCTAAGCGCAGGCAGACGCTTGAAGCTTGATGTTGGTCACGAGCACTTCCGTGCTTTGAATGTAGCGACTGAGACTGTGGTAGGCCAACTGAATGCACGCATCCCTGGTCGCGACCATGACGCCGGTGGCCGACAAGGTGTCAGTGCTGAGGTGCGCGCCCGAATACTAGAGGTCATAAACCCTGATAGCCCAGAAAACCCTTGGAAGGGCAGGCATGTTCGCCTTAGGAATCAGCTCATTTTCATGTGGCTGCTTCTGCTTGGTATTCGGAATGGTGAACTTCTGGGGGTCTATGTCGATGACGTCAATCTCCGCAAAGGAGAAGTTGTCATCACCCGCCGACCAGATAACCCGGAGGATGAGCGCGGGAACGCTCCACTGGTTAAGACAAGAAGCAGGCTCTTAGCCCTTAGTCCTGGGTTAATGGACCTTACGCGTGATTACATCATTGGGAAGAGCAAGGATAAAAAGGGTTCGCGTTCGAGCATCAAGGGCGCGCGACGCCATCCTTACCTTTTTGTGGCCAACGGTACAGGTGCAGCACTGTCAAAGCCGGCCCTCAACAAGCTTTTCAGAGAGCTACGGACGAAGGTGCCTGGACTAACTAATGACCTTTCGCCTCATGTGCTGCGTCACACCTGGAACGACGATTTCTCCGAGCTAATGGACACAAAGGGTGTGTCATCAGAGGATGAGGAAAGGATGCGGCGCCAGGCGATGGGTTGGTCCCCTCAATCGAGGATGGCCGGTCACTATACGAAGAGGCATATCGAACGAAAGAGCAATGAAGCCTCACTAGCGCTGCAAGCCAAATCGTTCAAGCCCACAGATAAGAAAAACTGATGAAAAAAGACTTGCCTACCACTGAGAATCTCCCCGCCCGTCCTTTGAGTACGCTAGGGCCGGTGCGCACCAAGTCTGGTATTGAGTTTGACGCCAGTGCTGATATCTGGGCATTTCGTGATGACGTGACAGACGTGAGTCTGAACTTTAGTCAGCTGACGAACATTTCAGATGAGTTACGTGAGAGTGCGAAAAGAGTGCTGTCTTGGTACGCCGAGAACAATTCATCCGCTCATATGAGGAATCTTTTTCAGCGATTCCAGCACTTCATTCGTATGACGCCGAGTCAGCTCTCAAGTATCAGTGATGTGAGCCTACTCAATTACCGTGCGGGCCTTGACGAGTCGACAGGTTGGTATCTCGGAACTCTCGCCGGATTTCTGAGGAAATGGATTCAGCTGGGTTATCCCGGTGTTGATGAGGGCGTGGATTTACTGCTGAAGCAGCTGCGACTTAAGGGAAATCGAAAAGGTATAGCTGTGCTGACCTGGGACCCCATAGATGGTCCATTCACAACCAACGAGATGGAGGGCCTTCACGCCGCGTTGAACCAAGCCTATGCCTGCGGGTCAGTGTCTGAAGAAGACTACGTCTTGGCTTGGTTGTACATTTTGCTGGGTCAGCGAAATCAGCAATACGCAGCCCTAAAGGTCTGCGATGTACGGGTTAAGAGAAATGCTGAGGGGGTACTTAAGTACTCGATACACATGCCTCGCGCCAAGAAACGCACTAAGAACGCCCGTGCAGAACTGAAAGAGCGCTCTCTCCTTGAGCAGTTTGGCGAAATTCTTGTAGCTTATGCTGAAGGTGTATGCAAGCAATTTGAGGGCCGTTTGGTGGACCCAATGCAGGCTCCTTTGTTTCCGACAAAGCGCTCGGCGGGTGGTACTAACGGATTCGAATTTCACCGGACTGCGCTGGATATTGGAAAGACTATCACCACCGTGCTTGAGGGGCTGTCGGTCGTCTCAGAGCGTACGGGAGAGGTGATGAGCATTACTCCAACACGCTTCCGAAGAACGACAGGGACGCGGGCGGCAGAGGAAGGCTACAGCGAGCTCGAAATCGCAGCCCTCCTTGACCACAGTGATACCCAGAATGTTCAGGTGTATACAGCCAGCTCTCCAGCAATCATCGACCGAATCGACCGAGTAATTGCAATGGGAATTGCGCCTTTGGCCCAGGCGTTTGCTGGGAAATTGGTGGATGGGTTGGGCGTTGACACCTCAAATCGCATTATCGACTTGCGTGTCGACCGCAGCGGTGCACCTATGGGGGACTGTGGGAAACACGGTTTCTGTGGTTTCAATGCTCCCATTGCTTGCTACACGTGCTCAAGCTTCGAAGCATGGGTTGATGGGCCACACGAAGGCGTCTTGGCACACCTTCTTGAAAACCGTGACAGGCAGCTTCAAACCACCGACAAGCGAATTGCGTCTATCAATGACCGCACTATCTTTGCCGTTGCCGCAGTGATTCGGCTTTGCGAGGAGAAAAAAAATCCCGCTGTTAAAGCAAGTGAGGAGACAAAGCTGCTCCCTCTAGAAGCCAGCGAGGAGACCAAGGATGTCTAACTTGGTTCTATTCAAGCCACGTCGCGAACTCAGTGCTGAGAAAAATCTGGCGGCGTTCGTTGCCATGTGTCGTGACGAATTGACAGCTTTAGGGGCTGACCTCCCGTTCGACGAGATGAAGTGGGATGTGACGAACCACATAAAGCTCAAAGGCAAAAATGGGGCGCTGCGTGCAGTCTTCAGCACGTGGGAGTCTGCCGATGACAGCGAGCCGGCACCTATGGCTGAGCCCTATGCCGCTTTCGCAAAGTCATACTTCCGCTATCAACATGCCTTTTGTCCAACAAAATCCATAGGTTCTCGGCTTGCTGCAACCCGGGCCTTAGGTGCGGCATTGGCTGAATATGGTTCGCATGACATCACTCTCGTTCATGGCCAGGTGCTCAATCGCGCAGCTCAGCTCATAGCTGTTCATTACGGTAAGGACACTGCTTATCGGACTGGACAGCAGCTAGAAATGTTGGCGTCATTTATAGACAACAACCGGTTGGCTTCTGTCCCATTGCGTTGGGTAAACCCAATTGAGCGCCCAGTGCAGACGGCTGGGCGAGTTGGTGAAGAGTTTGAAGCTCGCCGGCAGGAAATGCTCCCTTCCTCCTTCGCTCTTGACGCGCTGGCTCGAGCATTCCGTGCCGCATCTGAAACCCCGGACGTTGTTGTGGCATCTGTGGCCGCAATCATGTGCTCGGCCCCGGACCGCGTGAATGAAGTGCTGAGGCTCCAGACAGGATGTGAGGTGCATAGCTCCCGGCAGGAAGCGCCTGAAGCGTATGGGCTACGTTTCTGGCCTTCGAAAGGTGCAGACCCGATGGTCAAATGGGTTGTGCCATCAATGAGTTCAGTGGTTCAGGAGGCGATTAGAAGGTTGCAGGGCACTTCCTCCGAAGCCCGGCAGGTGGCTCGTTGGTACGAGGATAATCCGAGCGCGATGTACCTGCCTTCGCATCTAGAGCACCTGCGAGGGAAAGACTTGTTCATGGATGAACTAGGAGAAGTCCTTTTCGCCGAGCCTGTTAGTCGGACGTCACCAGGGCAGTGGTGCACCGGGAACAAAGTTCCGACCTTCTCTGTCGGAAAGAAGAAAGCCGTCAAGTTCTCTGATGTTGAAGCGGCCATCCTTGGGGAATTACCTCGTGGGTTTCCTTGGCTTGATGCTGATATCGGCCTGCGTTACAGCGAGGCGCTATGCCTCGTTCGGCGCAATGAGTTGCACAAAAGCAGAACGACGTTTCGAGGCATCGTCGAGGCTGTCGACCAGAATTTCATCGCCACTGGTCTGGGCAATCGCTCTGAACACGGTTTCAAATCTATTTTCGATAACTTGGGGCTGTTCGAAGCCGATGGTTCACCTATTGCTATTCGGACGCACCAGTTCCGGCACTACTTGAACACACTCGCTCAAGCTGGAGGCTTGAGTGAGTTGGACATTGCGAAGTGGTCCGGCCGTAAAGACATTCGCCAAAACGAGGCATACAACCATGTCTCCGACCGTGACGTCCAGGCCCGTATTGCTGAGCTTAAGAGAGAAGTTGAGGAGAGCTCATCGACCGATTTGGTCCCTCAGGTTCGCATCAGCCTCGTGCCGAGGTCAGAGTTCAAGAAGCTAGGAATTCAGGCGGCTCACACAACGGATTTCGGTATGTGTGTTCACGACTTCGTCATGTCCCCGTGTCCACTCCATCAGGATTGCAACAACTGCAACGAGCAGGTGTGCATCAAGGGGGACAAGGTCGGCGAAGCCAACGCAAGGGCAGCGCATGAGGAAACAGCGAGTCTGCTGGAAGCTGCGAAAGAAGCTGATGCCGACGGGGAGTATGGTGCGTCGCGCTGGGTTCAGCACCAGACGTTGACCCACTCTCGCCTGTCAGAGCTTATCGCCATCTTGGACAACCCGCGGGTTCCGGAGGGTGCCCTTATTCGCCTCACGCACGTTGAGCAAGCATCTCGACTTCAGCATGCAGTGAAAGCCCGCGCAGCCCTTGAAAAAAAGTCCGACGAGCCGCGCTTGCTGAAATGGATTGTTGTTGAAGAAGGAGCTACTGAATGAGCCGAGCAAAGAATCTTGATGATGAGGACATCGCAAGGATTGTCGGCATATTGGACGGTTGGTCAGGCAGCTTGACATGGGATGCCCTCATCGATTCGATTGAGAAGCATCTCTTCGTGCGTTACACGCGCCAGGCGTTGCACAAACACGTTCGTATTCGGGATGCCTTCACTTTGCGTAAAAAGGCACTTTCATCAGAAAAGCCTCGAAGTCCAAAGGTGGCCTCCAGCCCTGAGTTGGAGCTCGCATGGCAGAGAATTGACAGACTAGAGGCTGAAAATAAGCGGCTGGAGCTTGAGAACACGAGGCTGCTTGAACAGTTCGTCCGGTGGGCATACAACGCGAATACGCGTGGGTTGGATGCTCACTTCCTCAATCAGCCATTGCCTCCAATTAGCAGGAAGTAGCTCTTAGAGGCAGCAGTGACTTGGTAAGAAGTGGGCAACCTGGGGCGGTGCCTCACTTCTTAATTTTCAAGCATGTGCCACACACGGAAGTAATCAGCACCGGCATCCCCCATCGCCTTCTTCCAAACAGCCTCGCCTTTTTCCTTCAGAGCCTTCCGAGTAGCGTAAGGCGTTGCTGGTGCGCCCAGATGGGGAGCAAGTGCGATTGCTGCGTTGCGTGGAACGCCTGCTGACCTCAGCGCGATTTGTTCAGTGGTCCTGACTCCGTAGAGCACCATCGATGGAATGTTGGTTACCTCTGTCTGCTGGCTGAGCGGTAAATCCTCGATACCTTTCCCAAGCTTCATCGCAAGCACAGAAGACAGGCCCCAGGAGGCTGTCATTGCGAGACGCTTAAAGCCTCTGACGCAGTTAGCCAGAGCATCTTCTTCGTTTGCTGCGTCGGAGAAGTAGGTCGTGGCCAGGGTGTCAAAAGATGCACCGTTCACCCAATCTGCGAGCATATCCGCAAGCTTTCGGCCATCTCCGCGGCCCGCTTCCGTTAGCTCATCTCTGATTTCGGGAATGGTGAGCAAGACACCCATCACATCGCGAAGTGTTCCGCTTTTTCCTGAAAATAACTCACTAGGACTTTCTAAGTCAGACAAGTCTTCCACAGCACTCAAGCGACCCAGTGCACCCTTCACACTTTCGAAGCTGAAGCCAGTTGAGTCCACTAGCGTTACTGCTCCCATGTCCTGGGCAATTCGAGCTGCATATTGACGTGAAGCTCGCAGCAGCTTGCTTGCAAGCTGAGGCTTTTCTTCTCGCAGTACTTGATAGCCGAAGGTGCCACGCAGAACCAGCTCAATTTGGTCAGCGAATTTTGCCTGACCGACCTGTCGCAGGGTGTGAGCGATGAACTGGCTGAAGTTGGACCATTCCTTCTTGTAGACCAATTGCGAAAGTTCATGTTCACCTGCCAACAGGTCAAGGTCATTAACCATTGCGATTAGGCGTGAGGCGAGGTCAACCATCGACCTTTGAACAAAAACTCTACATTCGCTTTTCTTCTCCTCACTCGTCGCCGCAAGCGCAACAACGCCAATTGCATCTTGGTCCACTCTACCCACTCGCCCGGCGATGTTCCAAAACTCGGCGTAGCCCATCTTCTCCCCATAACCCATTGGCTTCTGTAGAGAGGAAATGACAAGATTGGAGATTGGAAAGTTGACACCCTGCGCCAAAGTGGTCGTGGCACACAGAGCACGTAAGCGCTTGTTCTCGAATAGCCACTCCATCGCCTGAGCTAATTCCTCAGGAAGGCCTGCGTTGTGAACGCCGACCCCTTGCTTAAGCAGCTTGGCAAGACTACATGCAGGCCCCAGCTCGTGGCTTGCAAAACGACCAACAGCAGCCCGGTCTTCAGCACCCTCCAACTCAGCCTCTGGAACCTTTGCTAGATATTCTGCAGACCTCCAGGTAGCTGCAACGGTCTGGCAAAGGATGACGGTAGGCCCACGTGATGAAAGTAGCTGTGCTGTCGCTGCAGACAACTTACTTGCATTCTGGTGAAGCACTGCTGGAGTGAAGCCCAATTCAGGAGCAACACCATCAAGCTTCAACTGTTCATCCAGATGAAGTGTGTTCTTGCGCGTCGCTATTGGTTCAAACAGGATATGGTCTGCCTTCGCACCCTTTTTTCCTTTGGGTGGAGGGCATACGACTCCAACGATGCGGTCATTGGGAACCCATTGAGCTTCGACTGAATAGTCTTTATAGCTCTCCCGGTCGAGCCATTGAGCTACGCGTTTTGCATTGCTGATGAATGGCGTTAAGAGTAAGAAACGCGCATTGATATGCTCTCGATTCACAATCGAGAGCAAAAGCTCCAACTTAACGGCTCTGTCATCGCCGGCACCGATGCCGTGAGCCTCATCTACAACCACCATGGACAGGCGGCCTAGTTTTGAGCACAGCTCTTCCCGCCTAATGAGCAAGTCGAGTTTTTCAGGTGTGCACACCAGAACATCAACCCTTGGCCCATCGACTTCAGGGTTTTTGGCCGTTAGCGCACTAACTTCTAAAGTGTCGAATTCGAGCGCTGGAGAGAGCTTTTCCACTCGTTTATTAAGCGGGGAAAACTCTCGCCGAAGGCGATTTGTTACTTGATTTACGAGAGCTCTCGTGGGTGCCACATAGGCAACCCAGCCTGGTTCAGTACCCAGGTCATTGAGACTCTGCAAAATACCAAATTGCGCTAGTAAGGTCTTGCCGCTGGACGTCGGAAAATTGACAACCACGGACCGGTGCACATTGGTGGCGAGCCCTTGGTGACGTAACGCTTCACGCTGTGGCGGAAGCAGCTGCAAAATAGGACGTGATGCGCGGTTCGTCAGGCTCTCTGCAAATTGTCTTGCCAGTTGATTTGCACCGCGGGTCGCAGCACGAATAGAGCTACTTTCAAGGCAGTGAGCTGTAGGCCGCAACAAGAAAACGATGTCTAGATTTTGAACTCCTCGAGCGCGGTCCAATGCGGACATGACGCGGTCGAAGTACATATCTATCTGTGCTTTTATATCTCCAGCACCGTCCGCGCTGCCTGTTAAGAGAAAGTCGGCGAGACGCTCACTAATAGTCGCAAGGAAGTAGAGCCCGATGAGCTCAAGTGCTGCGCCGTGGGCGCCGCCACTGAGTTTTTGAAGATAAGCTTTCTCATAGGCCTTCTGCGTTGAGCGCAGCAGGTTCGCCCCCTCTTTGGCCAACATGAGGTCGTTCTGGGACCCATGCCGCAGAATACCCAGCCAGCCGGACCAGACGGTCTCTCGGGCGAATTCAAGCCAGTCACCTTCGGGAGTTGCGTTGACCTTGATTGGAGCCTGCTCTAAAAGCTTTCGACCCTCTTGTGGAAGGTCAGCCAAGACAGCCAAACAAGCGGCACGCAGGTGCCAAGACATAAATTCAGAAGAATCTGTGTCGTTGGGGCGTTGCTCTCGCAGGAGGGAAAATGCGTGCTTGGCAGCGCTTTGCTGCTCTTTGCTCAGTTCAGGGTTGCCGTCGAGAGCATCCCATGTCAGCAATTCAGCTACCAAGCTAACGTAGGCATCCTGCGGCTCCTGGTCGATGTTGGAGCCCACAGCAGCATGCACGCGGCGACGCATTGCCTGCTGGTAAGCGGTCTCAACTGAAGTCAGGGTGGGAGTCATAGGAACTGTTAACTAGGCAACCTGACAGTGTTGTAACCAGTCCGAAGTTGGTAGACAAGTATGCAGCACATAGAGATGGCAGAGTTGCTGTGTGGGAAGTTGGGCACGCATCTTGGCCATGGGAGCCCTGACGTCTAGAACGTCCGGCTTGGTATCTCGTAAAAGCACACCTACCAGCTGGAATTTGCCAGCTGCCAAATTTTCAAGCGCCGATTGGTAAAGGGGGCGATTCGCAGCGTCTTGCGACCTTTCCCTCAAGTAAAACATCAAGGTTCGCTGATACCCACGAGAATCGCTAACTCGTTGCAGTTGGACCGCCATTCCTGAGTGAATGTGAGTCATCACGGAAGGCGGAGACTTTTTCTCGCTCGAGGTCTTTACTTCGCCAAATAGAAAGCAGTAGGTTCCATCAGCTTGCAAAACGTAGCCGGCGATGTCAGCACCGGCTTGGCTCGCATTTGGATTTTTAAGGTCACGCCTTCGATTGCTTGGCAAAACTGAGTTGTGACGCTCAGCTAGGAACAAATCTGCAATGCCTTCGCCAATATCTGCGGAGGTTGTTGAGTACGGTTCACTGTGAATCTCTACCAGTGCGGAGACATCAAAGCCTTCTGCCGATAGTGCAGCGATATCGCTTTCAAAAGCATCAATAGTGGGCTTGTCAAAGACCCGAGCCGCAACGTCGTCACTTAGCCAGGCAACATAGGAACTGTGATTACTGGCATCAAATGCTTGGCAAGAAATATGCCCATCTAGATGGTCGTAAATCTTTACCAAATCAAAGGGTACGGGCATCGTTCGGTATCACCTTGCTAGCTTGCAATTTACTGCGTGGCACTGATATGACATAGCCCCGGTGTTTGGATGAGGCTTCGTTTTACTTTAGTTTCCAAAAGTAACAAGCGTGATTCTATGGCCAATGAGCTCAAGAAATATTTCACAGGCCGGAGATGAGTCGAGTTTGGGACAAACATTGATGCTCAAATGATTCCTGCGCCCTCAAACATCGGTGAATTTTTGCTCCATTTGTCGACAAGAAGTTGTAGTCGAAGGTAGTCGTTTACGAGCAAGCTCTGCATCTGGACAGCAACTACGGCACGACAGCATCCGCGAGAACCTAGAAAACCTCGCAGATGGCTGGCATGGGCTGGATGGCTTGTAATGTTCGTTGAGCACCTATACATTTGAGGTAGGCGTCTGGGCCCAACCTATTTCCGGGTTAAAGCAGACAATTTCTCTTATGAACCCAGCGGACTCCATCCGAGTCGACGCGTAATCGGAAATCGTCGACTGAATACGTGATGAGGGTGCCGAATGGCTTCTATTCTTTTTTGCGAAAAGTCGCTTCAGTCTTTGAAGCGCTACCTGCGCGACGACTTCTTTGAGGTCAAGTCTTCACATCTAACAGAAGCAATTGCAGTAAGCCTTGGATACGGCAAACACGCAGCTTTACTGAGTGACTTGAAGCTCGTCGGTGATAAGGTCGTTTACCGGCTTCTGAGCACCACGAGATTCATGCAGCGGCTCTGCGAGCTTGGTTATCCAGCTGACCCTGAGTTCGATTTCGAATGGATGGTTGGAGCAACGGATGTACCAGACTGCTTGATTTCGACTGTGCCATCCAGCGCCTACGACATTGAGTACAAGGGAAAGCGAGCGACGGCTTGGCGCAATCTAATGGTTGCAGCGGTCAATGAAGGGTTGCGCATACAGTTGTTCTCTTTGAAGCCAGATGACAATCGATGGCACGTTGATAGGTTCGGAGGCGGCAGTGCCTTCTATGACTTTGAGCTGCCAGGTGGACTGGGGGCGAGAGGTTGTGTATCCGACGCAGGATTTGGTGAGCTGAATGTTCACGTCGCCGTCAACCCTAAAGGAAACGCCTTGGCTGCATTCAATGCGGACTTCTTTGCTGGTGACGCTGTCGCTTTGGGATGGCTGGAAAGGAGAGATGGTGCTTGGCTGCAGTCTTCAAAAGAGCGCTTCTCATGCAGGACCGTTCTGCTCGATTCGCTGTCAGCGATGACTTCCGTGAGGGTGTGCAGAATTTTGTGTAAACGGACAATCAACCGCCGGCGCAAGCCGGACTGTCCGTAAGCACAATGAGCACCAAGAAACACGACGTACCCGAAGAACTGCTGTCTGGCCTGCTGGCCAACTACAAGAAGCCCGAAGACCTCATCGGCGAGAACGGCCTGCTCAAGCAGTTGACCA
>NZ_VOQT01000017.1:0-100478 GCF_008121555.1 Comamonas sp. Z1 | reverse complement strand
AGCTTGATGTAAAGCTCAACTGCACGAATCCTGTCTGCGTATGAGTACATGAACTACCTCCTGGTAGTCCAAGTTTTTGTCCGCACCCCCGGCGGGTCAGTTATGCGTGGAAATTAACACTCTTGATCGAAGCTTGAAGGGCTTGGTGGGAGCTCAGAGATGGGCTCAAGGATGATCGACCACATGTCATGCCAAAACGCGACATATCTTTGGTACACAAGGAGTGGGAACATATAGACCTCCGGTCTAAAGCTGCAAATCAAGAGGACTTGCATGCACCCACATTACGCTTTTAAAAGACCTTAAACGGCGCAAGCAAAAGCCACCCGGAGGTGGCTGGTGTGCTCGCGTTGAGGCGGTTGCTCAAGGCATCTGGGACAAGCCTGAGTTAGAAAAGTAGCTCTTTTTTTCGCTACTGCTTGCGTTGCTGCTGCTGCTCTTCCTCATTCTTTTCTTTCGGGACGCGAGGTTTGCCTTGTTGCTGCGGAGCTGGGAGCCCGTCGGTAATAAAAAACATCAGCTTCAAGGTGTCCAAAAAGGATGGGGTGGAGATGGGGATGGGGTTACCTGACAAATAGACCTCCGGTCTAAGGCGGCTGGTCAAGATTGACTGCCTTGTCCCACGGTACTCTTTTAAATGACCTTAAACGGTGCCCTTGAAAAATAGACGCCAGCCATGTTGGCGCAGCTGCAGCCGCGATCAGTCGATCAATCCAAGGTCGCGCAGTGCTTCAGTCTCCTGGGTGTACTCAGCGTCCTCGATCAGCAGCACGCCATCAGGGCCATAGACATTGCGTTGGGGCGCGCCCATGGCTTGCTCAATGCGCTCGACTCTGTAGCCGTGTCGCTCCCAAATTTCGGTGGTGTTTATGCGTGTCATGGATTCACTGTACTCAAATGAAAGCGCTGCTAGCAAGGCTTTCGTTTGAACCCCGGATGCGCTCCGGGTGGCGGCGCATATCTCCCACTGTCACTGGCTTGCGCTTCGCTCTGGCAGCTTTATGCAGATCACTATCTGCGCCGTGTGTGCACCATCCACCGCTTCGGGGCGGCAGAGTCGCGGCGCGTTCCGGTAAGTCATCGGGGCGCAGCGTGTCTCACGACGTGCATTGAATCTCTGGCTTTTTAAGGACCTGAGGTGCTGGCTCGATCACTTGGCACCCGTCGCTTTGTTGTTCGACAGGTTTAAATGTATCAAATGATATCGATTGATGCAATATCAAAAGATACTTCTTGAGCCAAAAAAAAGCCGACGAGTGTCGGCTGCTTACATCATTTGGTTCTCAACTTCCGGTGGCCATGGCTTCATTTGCTTCATGAAGCATGCTGGCAATGAGCCGCAGTGTCGTATGCAGACTTGCGTTTTCATCTTTGATGTTGCTGGCGCAAAGCTCAGCCAAGTCCGCAGCCGTTTCCATGCGCCCTCGGCAGAACGCTTCCCTCTCTTGCCTCGTAGGCAGGCACAGCGTGCCCCCACCGTGGTGGAATAGCGTTACTGACTCCTCTGGGGAGGGGCTGCTGCTCACTAGAACCTCGTAAAAATACTGTTGTTCCGTACAGTATTCATGGGCGCAGCAAGTTTGTCAATTTGTTGGAAAGTCAAAAAAACGGGTGTTACGCGCGTGTTTGGGGAAGATCGAGCATGCCTCGCAGCAGGTTTTCTATGCGCCTTACCTCTGCGGGCTCCAACTTTGCGATGGCTGCAACCACTTCCCGTGATAGCGCGCGCTCTTGAAACTTCGTGTCGCTAAACCAGCCTGTTGCGCCAGGCAGTTGCTCGCAGAGCACGATAGTTTTTTCGGTGATCGGCCGAATGCCGGAAATCATGTGGTTCACGTAACCACCATCTTTGTACCCCAGAGCGCGACCCAGGGCGGCGCGTCCACCCATGTGATCAGCTAGCGCAGCCAGGCGCTCTTTTCTGAAGGTCTCAACAGCATCTTTGTCCATCCGAACAGGATAGATAGACCGTATCTTATGGTACATATCTGATGGCATATCAAAAGGTGCGCAAAAAGTATCAAAAGATATAGAATCGGCGCATGAGCAAACTTACGCCATGCCTTGAACTGAGGACGTACCTTGAGTCCGAAGGTGCACTCTCCATCGCCCAGCTCCGCGAGAGCGTCGGGGCTAAGAAGGACGATCAGATTCGTCATTGGCGGGACGGTATTCGCCGTCCGAAGCCGATAACTGCGGTTGCCATTGAGCAGGCAACCCAGGGCGCAGTGCCGCGCCAGGTTTGGTATCCCAAAGACTGGGAACAAATCTGGCCCGAGCTTGCGCGTGGGGCGGCAGATGCGAAGGGAGCAGGCAATGACTGATTCCACCAAGCGCATCGCGCAACTCCCGCACCTGTCCAAGGCTCAGAACACGGCGCTCGTTGCTGTTCTGGACGCGATCAAGGGGCTGCCCGCCGAGGACGCGCAGGAAGTCCTGGATCACGCGATCGAACATCTGGCTGGTGATGATTCCCCACCGATGTTTGCCCGTGGCATCGCCGGCCCTCTGGGAAAGCTGATCTGCGCCGTCAAAACCAAGATTGATGACGTCACCTATAGCCTGTGGTTGCAGTACTGCGCTGCGCGCGGCCTGGATACCGCATGCGTGCTTCGCGACTGCATCTACGCCCTGGTGCATGGCAAGACGTATCGGCAAATGGTGATGGAGAAGATGAACCATGAAGCCAATCGTATTGATGCAATGGCTCGGCTCATAGGTCCATTTGGGGGCCCCGAATCTATGGGGGACCGCAAGCAATGAATCTGACTTCGACCATGACGCCGGCGGCCGTGCCGCTGACCATGAGCAGCCGCGAGATTGCGGATCTGACGGGTAAGGAACTGGGCCATGTGAACCGCGACATTCGCGCGATGTTGGACGGCCTGCAAGATGATCCAGAACTGGAGCATGTGTGCGAGGACCAGGACGGCCGAGGCTACACCACGGCTTTTCATCTGGGCCGCGAGCTGACCTACACGCTGCTGGCTGGCTACAGCGTGGTGCTGCGCCGCCGTGTGATTGCGCGCTGGCAGGAGCTGGAGGCTCAGCAGTCTCCCAAGCTACCCCAGACCATGGCCCAGGCGCTGCGCCTGGCGGCAGAGCAGGCAGAGCAGCTCGAAGCCCAGCAGGAGCAGCTGGCACTGGCCGCGCCAAAGGTCGCCTTTGTCGATCGCTATGTCGCAGCCACCAGCGGCGAAAAAGGCTTTCGCGAGGTCTGCAAGCTGCTAGGTGCCAATGAACATGAGTTCAGCGAGTTCCTGGCGCGGGCAAAGATCATGTATCGCCTTGCCGGGAAGATGACACCTCATGCTGAGCACCTGGCTGCCGGCCGCTTCAAGGTGAAGACGGGCACGGCACCGCGCAATGAGCATGCCTACGCACAAGCCAAGTTCACCCCGAAGGGCGTGGAGTGGATCGCGGGTCTGTGGGGCACACATAAGGCGCGGCTGGCGCAGGAAGGCAGCGCCAGCACATGAGCCTTTCCGCATCCCTGACCAATGTGGGCCATCCCGTGGCCTATTACCCGCGCCTGGCGCGCTTCTTCGGCTCCGTGAACGTGGCCATTCTGTTCGCGCAGCTGCACTACTGGAGCCAGCGCGGCGAGAGCGACCTGGGCACGCACAAGAGTTCTGAGCAGTTCACCGAAGAGACAGGCCTGTCCTACCGTGAGCAGGTCACCGCGCGCAAGCAACTGCGCGAGGCTGGCTTTCTGGTCGAGACACACCGCCGCCTGGAGCACCGTGTCTATTACCGCCTGAATCTGGACGCCGTGGACGCTGCTTTTGACGCCTGGACCGAGGCACAAACAAAAGCGCATTCCCCGAACGACGAAAACGCAGTTCGGGAACAACCCAAAGCGCAGTCCGGGGATGACGCCGAACGCACTCCGGGGGCTGCTGATTCGTCGCTCGACGAACTGCGCCAAACGCAGTCCGTTATTAATACAGAGACTCCACATAAGACTCCTACAGAGACTCCCTCTATTGCAGCCAAGGCTGCGAAGGAGAAAGAGCCGAAGAAGCAAAAGGAGGTCAAGGAACCCAAGGAGGTCAAGCCGATGATGGTGAAGGCCCCCAACGGCGTGACCCATGTCATCCCCGGCGAGCTGCGCTATCCCGGCGAGAGCACCAAGAGCCACAAGACCTGGGTGGCCTATGCGATTGCCTACCAGGGGCGCTACAAGGACTGGCCTCTGTGGAACGAGTCCGTTGCAGGGCAAATCATCAAGTTCATCGACAAGGTGGGCGCGGAGCGGGCGCCCCGCATTGCCGTGCACTACGTGCGCCGTGTCGAAGAGAAGTTCATCTGCGATCAGCTGCATCCCGTGGGCCTGCTGCTGAGCCATGCCCAGAAGTGGGCCACCCAGCAGAATACCGGCGCGAGCACACCGCCCCCATCTCTGGCCCCGGCCGCAAGCCACAAGTTTGCAGGCGCTGGCAAAGCCATTTTTGACGGGATCGAGCTATGAACCGCAGCTACGAGATTGCAGATCTGGCTCAGCATGCCCTGCAGGGTGGCGAGCAGCAGGCCCAGCGCCCAGAGGCATCCATTCGCACCCGCAAGCTGTTTGTGGTGCTGCAGAGCGCCTACGGCACAGCCTTCCTGGCCAAGTTCAGCACCGGAGAGCTGAACGAACGCCGTGAGGACAAGGGTATGCGCGCCGCGCAGCTGGTCTGGGATGCCGCCCTGGCCGAATTCGCGGATGACGTAATCGAGACGGCCTCTCGGAACGCCCAGCGCGAGAGCCCTGAGTTCCCGCCGAGTCTTCCCCAGTTTGTGAAGGTCTGCGAGGCCTTGACGCCGCGTAAGAACTACTTTGAGGAACACGGCCTACCCATGTTGCCACCGCCAAAGCTGGAGCGCGTGGAGGTCCATATCAAGCCTGTTGGCGATGGGAAAGACCAGTTCCGCAAGATTTGGGCACGTCATCTTGCTGGAGACAAAACGCTGACGCAGTTCTCCCTCAAGTCGGCCATTGAAGTGCTTGGCGCCGAGGCGGTGACTATGAAGCAGGAGCGCAGGTGATGAATGCCAAACGATCTACCACCGCACTACCTGGAAGCCAGGGACCATCTCGTGCAGCTGGCAATGACGCCGGGATGGTGGCACTACTCAAGGCAAAGGGCCTTGGAGTTGGAAGAGGAATCCGTGACACATGGGCACGGCCTTTGGCTGGGAATGCGGGAAGCGGTCAAGGCCGAGCTCAAGCGCCTGGGGTTCCGGCCAAGTCCGGACGACCTCAAGCCCAAGTAGCTGCGAAGGACCCGAAGGCGGCCATGTACGCCAAGGGCCGTATGAAGGCCGGCGAGATGAATGGCACGGAGCAGGCCTATCACGACCACTTGACTCAGCGCCAGCACGCCGGGGAAATCGCATGGTTCAAGTTTGAAGGCATGACGTTCAAGCTGGCCGACGACACCCGCTACACGCCCGACTTCATGGTGATGCTGGCCGATGGCCAATTGCAGGCTCATGAGGTCAAGGGCTACTGGACGGATGACGCGCGAGTTAAGACAAAAGTAGCTGCATCGCTTTTCCCTATTGAGTTTATTGCTATCAAGAAAAAAGCAAAGAAGGACGGCGGCGGCTGGGATAAGGAGGTGTTCTGATGGTGGACATCGCCTTTTTCGGCAAGCAGGTGCCGTTGGCCGGCCAGCGCAAGCCCGCCAGCACATCGCGCATCACCCGGCTGGTGTGGCCGACCTATGAGCGCTTGAACGATGGCCGCTACCTGATTGAGCGCTGGATGAGTAATCGCTGCTGCAACCCGGTTCAGGTTGGTGCTCGCACTGTATGCGTGGTCGATGACTACGGCAGCCTGGTGGCGGTAGAGGATAGGGGGCGAGCATGGTACTGATCGTCCGCAAGAATCCAACCGTGGTCCGCACTCGCTTCAACCGCCGAACCGCCGCTGTAGCGCGAAAGCAAAACAGCGTGCTGGTGGAGCTCTATTCGTTCTTGAATGCTGCAGTGTCAGGGCTTCAGATCGCCCTCCAGTTTTGCCCACTGGAAAGGGCCCGCTGTATCTTGCAGGACAGCTTTGCAAGGCGCTGCGGCGTGTATCAGGTGCGCTATGTGCGATACGAATTTGAAAAGACCTTCAGCGTTTGCATTACCGCTCCGGATGGAAAGCGGCTGGCTGCATTTTTGGATGACCGCACCTTGGAGGTGCTGCCATGCTGATGCGCCGCGTCCCCCTAAAGCCCGGCAAGGGCTTCAAGTCTCACGGCGGCCGGGCTGGCGCTGGGCTCCGTGACGATCAGGACGAAGGCCACCACTGCGAGCCTGGCCAGGCTGACAGCCGAGAGCAGCGCCTTGCTGAGCGCGCCGCCCGCCAGATCGAGAGCGCCCTTGCAACGGCCGACTTGGTGCCCCAGAACGTGACCATGGCTCCCGGGGCTGGCACGACAGGCATAGCTGTGCTGAAAGAGAACGTCATCGAGAGCGAGCCCTACCGCCGTCTGGTGGCAGAGCTGCCTTGCTTTTGGTGCGGCATCAGCGGCTATAGCCAGCACGCGCACCTGAACTACGGCAAGGGCCTGGGCCTCAAGACCGACGACCGCACAGGCTTCCCGCTCTGCTGCAGTCGCCCTGGCATTGAAGGCTGCCATGTGGCGTATGACCAGTATCGATTGCTGGAGAGCGGAGGGCGAGAGGCCCATCGTGAGTACGGCATTGAAGCCGGCCGCTTCACCCGCGAGCAAATCCTAAAAGCTGGGCTCTGGCCCAGGAAGCTGCCCCTGTGGGCCTGATAAGCGTAAGAACCGAATACCCTGGAGCATCAATGAATTCCACACAAGCAAAGCAAACCTCTGGAACATCGACACACCGCGCCCGTGATGGGGGCGTGGACCTGGGAACCACGGAGGAAACGCCGACGCTCATGCTGGTGTTTGAGGCAATCAGGCAGATTCACGACGCGGGCGGAGAGCCTACGCGCGAGCGAATCGTGGCGATGACGGGGCTCAAGCCCACCACGGTGGATGACCGCATCAAGGTGCTGCGAGGCGAGGGCATGATCAGCCCGCTGAAGCAGTGCTACCGGCCACTGCACCAGCATGTGGCTGCACAAGCTGTCTCTTGCACGGTCATGCCCAACGGGATTTACAAGATCGAGAAGGGCGATGAGGTAATGACGCTGGTGCCGGCCGAGGCGCGTCAACTGGCGCCTATGCTGGCAGGCAAGGCGCTGGAGGCTTCTGCGCTGGAGCGCGTGCAGGAGATGGAGACGCGCATGGTGGAAATGGCCCAACAGGTCAGGGATGTGGAGCGCCGGTATAAAGCGCTTAAGGCATCTCAGTCGGGGAACACGGCACAGCAAAGCCTTGAGTTGGTCCGGTAGGAATTAGGATTGCAAGGGGGCGAACAAAGGTCCCCAGTAATCTTCATAATTTCAACTTGCCTATTTATGGAACTCAATACTGCGGTCACAACGATTGCTGTCCCGATTCTTGCAACCATTGCTGCAGTTGCCTCTGCTATTGCTGCCTGGAAGTCGCAAATAGCCGCCACTCAGGCCCTTGAGTTTCAGAAGAAGCTTACAAGGCATCAAGATGATTTGATTCTGCTTAGGTCCACCAAGGAGACCCTTTTTCAACTGAGGAGGGTCTTGGTGAATCCCTGGGAAGCATCTGACGAGGATTTCTTAGCAATGGAGAGCACCCACAGCGTTGTTAAGCGCAATTTGGAGAGCCTGTACCAATCCGGCGCACTAATAGGTGAGCTGCCAGCATTCTTCCAGGTCCAAGGGAGAGCGCAAATCGTAGATTTGATACCGCACTCTCTGCCTGCAATAGACCAAGAAATCAGAAAACTTCAAGGCAAGATTGACGAAATATTTGCCTAAAGTGAGTTGCTTTGTTGACTCGCATGCTGTGAGTTGCTTGAGTCAAGCACCGGAGCGGGGTCCGGCCGATAAGTTGCGCCCAAGAGTGGTAGCTCAACCCTGGGTCAAGGTGCATGCAGACTCGTAAAGTCAAAGCATGACCCTGCTAGGGTTCGCCATAAGGTAAGTCTGCCAGCAGCATTGGATCCATGGCATCCAGTGAGGCAGTATCCAAACCTAAAAAGAGTACCCAGTCGGTCCCTGGCGCGAAGGAGGCCGGCAAGGGTGCGCCCGCCGATTGGGAACGCATCGAGCTTGATTACCGTGCTGGCGTAAAAACGCTGCGTCAGATCGCAGATGAGAACGGTATTACGCACGGCGCTATAAATAAGAGAGCAAAGCGCGACGGATGGGAGCGTGACCTGTCCGAGAAAATCCAGCGCAAGGCGGATGCGCTGGTATCCAAAGCGGCAGTATCCAGCGAGGTATCCAAGGAAACCAGAGCTGCAGAGCGTGCCGTAGTCGATGCCAATGCACAGGCCATTGCCGATGTGCGGCTGGCCCACCGCCGTGACATTCACCGTGCTCGGCGCATCACCAATGCGCTCTTGGACGAGCTGGAGCAGCAGGCTGACGCCGACACCGTAGCCCTGCTGGAGCAGTTGGGCGAGAACATGCGCAACCCCGACGAAAACGGGATTGATCGGCTCAATGACCTGTACCACAAGGTCATCAGCCTGCCTGAGCGCTCCAAGACCATGAAGACTCTTTCCGAGAGCCTGCGCATGCTGGTGGACATGGAGCGCACGGCCTTTGGCATGGATGACAAGGAAAAGGACGAGCCTGCACCTGGTACTGCTGGTTATGTGCCGCCCGCCATTCAGATCGTGCATGTGAAAGCGCCAGTGCACGAGCCCGATGAGGATGAGCAGTAATGAAGCTGGCTCCTATCCCCTCAACAGCGCAAGGCATGCCCGAGGTGCCGGTGCTGGCCATCCCTGAGAAGTTGGCCGGCATCTGGGATCCCAAGCGCTACAAGGTCATGCACGGCGGGCGCGGCGGCGGCAAGTCTTGGACCGTGGCGGCCGTGCTGCTGGTGATGGCCGCCAGCCGGCCCCTGCGTGTGCTCTGCACCCGCGAGATTCAGAAGTCCATCAAGCAGTCGGTGCACCAGCTGCTCAAGGATGTGATCGCGCGGCTGAACCTGCACGCCTTCTTTGAGGTGCTGGAAACCGAGGTGCGCGGCATCAATGGCTCGCTGTTTCTGTTTTCAGGTCTGCAGAGCCACACCGTGGACTCCATCAAGTCCTTCGAGGGCTGCGACATCGTGTGGGTGGAAGAAGCCCATGGCGTGAGCAAGAAGTCCTGGGACACACTGATCCCCACGATTCGGAAAGAAGGCAGCGAGATATGGCTGACCCTGAATCCGGACATGGAGACGGATGAAACCTACCAGCGGTTCATCGCCACGCCCAGCCCCGATACCTGGGTGGTAGAGATCAACTGGCGCGACAACCCCTGGTTTCCGCGCGTGCTGGATGAAGAACGGCGCAAGGCCAAGCGCACCATGTTGGCCGATGACTACGCCCATATCTGGGAAGGTAAGGCGCGGCGCGTGGCTGCCGGCGCGATCTACCGCCATGAAATGGAGTCGGTCTATCTGGACAACCGGGCGCGCGATGTTCCCTATGACCCGACGCTGCCTGTGCACACGGTCTGGGATCTGGGGTGGAACGATGCCATGAGCATTGCCCTGGTGCAGCGCGGCCCCCAGGATGTGCGGATCATCGGCCACATCGAGGACAGCCACCGCACGCTGGACTGGTACGTGGCCAAGCTGGAGAAGCTGTCGTATCGCTGGGGCACGGACTATCTGCCGCATGACGGCAAGACCAAGAATTTTCAGACCGGCAAGAGCACGGAGCAGCTGCTGCGAGAGCTGGGGCGGCGCTCGGTCATGGTGCAGCCGCGCGCCACGGATGTGGAAGAGGGCATCAAGCAGGTCCGCATGCTGATGCCGCGCTGCTACTTCGATGCCACCAAGACCGCGCGCCTGCTGGAGTGCCTGAAGCGCTACCAGCGGCGCATCCATGCCGTCACCAATGAGCCCATGGAGCCGCTGCACGACGAGTTCAGCCATGGCGCGGACTGCATGCGCTATGTGGCGCTGTGGGTGCCGCAGATGCCTGGCATTCCCAGCGCCAACGACGACTACCAAGAAGCCGACGCGCCCGACTGGCGCTAGTGAGAGCAACCATGCAATACATCAAGCCCCCTCAAAACGCGGATCTGGGCGAGCCCATGACCGTGCTGGAATACGCCAAGATCGTGCAGGAATGCATTGACCAGCCACCCTGGCGCGCGGCCGCAGACAAGGAGGCGGACTACGCGGACGGCAATCAGTTGAGCACCGAGCTGCTCAAGCGACTGCAGGCCACCGGTGTGCCGCCGGCCAAGGAGAACGTGATTGGCCCGGCCATCGCGGCGATCTGCGGGTTTGAGGCCAAGACGCGGACAGATTGGCGAGTGACCCCGGACGGCGACCCCACGGGCAAGGATGTGGCGGACGCGCTGAACTACCGACTCAACCAGGCCGAGCGCTTTTCCAAGGCGGACGCGGCCATGAGCGAGGCGTTCAAGCCGCAGGCGGCCGTGGGCCTGGGCTGGGTGGAGGTGGCGCGCAGCAGTAACCCTCTGGAGTACAAGACTCGCTGCCGGTATATCCACCGCAATGAAATCCATTGGGACATGCGCGGCGCGGAGAAAGACCTGTCCGATGCGCGCTGGCTGTTGCGTGAGCGCTTCATCAGCAAGGAGCGTACCGCGCGCGCCTTTGAGAACATGGCGCAACTGATCATGCAGGCGCAGACTGTCAGCGGCCTGGGTGGCTATGGCGGTTATGTGACAGAGGGCGGTGTATCGACGGGGTTGCTTTCGGCGGCCGATGCCAATCGCGCCTGGACCACGCGCGAGCAGGCCTGGTACCGCCACGAATCGGACGAGGTATGTCTGGGCGAGCTCTGGTATCGGCGCTGGGTGAATGTAGTGCTGCTCAAGATGCGCGGCGGCCGGGTTGTTGAGTTTGATGCAGCGAATCCTGCCCATCAGGCTGCCGTGGCTGGCGGTCAGGGCAAGCTGGAGCGCGCGACCGTGGCACGCATGCGCCGCTCTTACTGGATGGGCCCGCACATGCTGCATGACAGCGCCAGCCCTTATCCGCACCCGCATTTCCCATATGTGCCGTTCTGGGGCTATCGGGAGGACATGACGCGCGTGCCGTTCGGCCTGGTGCGCGACATGATCTTTCCGCAGGACAACCTCAACAGCTCCATCGCAAAGCTGCGCTGGGGCATGGCCAGCACCCGGACCGAGCGCACCAAAGGGGCGGTGGCCATGACGGATGATCAGTTCCGCCGCCAGATCGCCCGCCCGGACGCGGATATTGTGCTGGACCCCCAGGCCATGGCCCAGCAGGGTGCGCGCTTTGAGGTCAAGCGCGACTTTCAGCTCAACAACCAGCAGCTGCAGATGATGGCCGACAGTCGCGCGTCGCTGCAGCGTGTTGGATCCATCACCGCGGCTTTTCAAGGTCAGCAGGGAACCGCAACCAGCGGCGTGCAGGAGCAGACCCAGGTGGAGCAGTCGCAGATCAGCATTGCCGACCTGATGGACAACTTCAAGGAAGGGCGCGCCATGGTGGGCGAGCTGATCCTGGCGCTGGAGATCGAGGGCCTGGGCGAGGAGCGCGAGGTGATCGTAATCGAGGGCGACACCATCAACCCACCACGCACCGTGGTGCTCAATGAAACCGTGGAGGAGGGCGGACTGCGCTATCTGTCCAATGATGTGCAGCGCACGCGCCTCAAGGTGGCCTTGTCGGATGTGCCATCGTCATCCAGCTTCCGCGCTCAGCAGCTCTCAGCTCTGTCCGAAGCCGTCAAGGCCTTGCCGCCTGAGATGCAGCAGGTGGTGATGCCGTTCATGCTGGATCTGATGGACCTGCCGCGCAAGGAAGAAATCATCAAGGTGATCAAGGAAGCGACCCGGCAGACCGATCCCGAGCAGCTGCGCAAGCAGATCGAGCAGGAGCTGCAGCGCGACCTCAAGGTGCGCGAGCTGGACCTGCGCGAACGCGAAGTGGCGGCGCGCGAGAAGCTTCTGGCTGCTCAGCAGGTGCAGGTCGGCGTGCAGGCAGCATACAGCGCCATGCAGGGCGGTGCCCAGGTGGCCCAGATGCCGATGATCGCGCCCATTGCGGACGAGATCATGAAGGGGGCCGGCTACCAGGCGCCCGACCCTGGCGGCGATGACCCGAATTTCCCAACGGCAGACCAGACAGCGGCCATGAACATCAAGAGCCCCTATATCCAGGGACAAGGGCCGGAGGGCGCGGCTACAGCCGGTGCTGCTGCCGAAGCTGGCGCGGCGTCAGAGGTGCGGGAGAACACCAGCCCGGCCTATCCGCCTGTACCGCAGGAGGCGGGCACCGGAATGCAGGGAATCGAGACTCCGCGCACCGCTGACAACCTGAATTAGAGGCTGCACCCCACTAGAGTTAGACCGGGCCGCGAAGCCCGGAGACACTTCATCCCATCGAAACGCGAAAGCGCAGAGATACAGCCCACTCGTGATGAGTCGGCCCATTCCCACCGCTGGAGAGTGTGATGGTCAGGGCTTCGGCCCTGGCCTGATCCTCGAATCGGTGTGCCCCACCAACAGGCCCAGCCGGATAGCTGGGAACGGAGCACAGCAGAGTGAACGAAGCTCAAAAACTCTTGGCAGCAGCCTTTGCAGGCGAATTGGATCTGGATGCGGATGCTTCCGGGTCTTCTGGCGTTTCTGCACCTGAAGGCTCGGCCACCTCGGCTAATTCCGAGAGCACCCAAGCAGCGACCGCGGCAGCCGCTGGCGCAGAAGCCGCCACCACTGCCACCACCGCAGGCACTGCAGCAGCCGCATCGGCTCAGGAAGAGCACGAAGGCGCACCCATTGCCAGCAAGTCCGGTGGCTACACCATCCCCTATGAAAAGCTGACAGAGGCACGCACCGCGCGCGATTCGGCCATTGCCGAAGCCGCACAGCTGCGTGCCCAACTGGAGCAGATGACGGCCGCACAGGCCGCCAATCTGCAGCAAGCCCAGGCCGAAGCCCAAGCCCGCGCGGATGCCGGGAAGGCGCCGACCCAGGCAGACCAGAACCTGGCAGCTGCCACAAGCCTTGTGCAAGGTGGTACCGATGCTTCCCTGTTTGGGGATTTCTCCGAAGAGGGGATTGCTTCCGGCATTGAAAAGCTGGTTGCTGCACGAGTGGAGGCCGCGCTGGCTCCCCAGCGCGAGGCCCAGGCCCGCGACCAGGCCGTGTCAGCAGAGCAGGCGCACACCCAGAAGATCCTGGATGCGCACAAGGATGCCTTTGAAGTCGCTGAATCCAAGGAGTTCGCCAGCTGGAAGTCTGGTCAGCCTGGATACGTGCAGGCGGCCATTGATCGCACCCTGCAAGCTGGCTCTGCCCAGGACGTCATCGACCTGCTGGGCCAGTTCAAGCAGGTCCATGCGAACGCCGCAGGCGCGGCGACTGCCGACCCCACTGCAGCAGCAGTGGCAAAGGCTTTGGCCGATGCCAAGACCGCGCCTCCCGTGAGTCTGTCGAGTCTGCCCGGAGCGGCAGCTGCGGGCGCCACGGAGGCTGAGCGCGTGATGGAGTTGGCCGGCGACCCTGCTGCCCTGATGGCATACATGCAAAGCCTGCCGCCCGAGCGTCAGATGCGATTGATGAATAGCGTGGTGTAGCCGTCAGGCGCGCCATAACCATTTCCCGGGCCATCTCGTGATGAGAGCGCCCTTGTCCCATAGCAGGAGGACTTGATATGTCCGGCAAAACCAATGTAGGCGCAGGCTCGTCCAATGCGCAGTTCGTACAGGCGGCAGGACTGTTTGCGCAGTCCATGCAGCGCAATTCCAAGCTCAACAAGATGGTGGGTACCATCCCCAAGGGTGAAGGTGAAGTCGCTGGCACGCTGCGCAACCAGACCACCACGGATATGCCCATCGTGCGTGTCACGGATCTGGGTCGAGGCAAGGGCGATGAGGTGGAATTCCACTTCGTGCAGCCTGTGGGCGCGTATCCCATCATGGGCAGCCGCATGGCGGAAGGCAAGGGCACTGGCATCTCGCTGGACAAAGCCCGTGTCCGTGTTCAGCAAGCCCGCTTTCCGGTGGATGTTGGCGACACTATGACCGAAATTCGCTCTCCAGTGGATTTCCGCAAGGTGGGTCGCCCCATCGCACAGAGTCTGATGGACCGTTACCAAGACCAGGGCTCTCTGATGCATCTGGCCGGCGCGCGCGGCTTCCACAACAACATCGAGTGGGCCATTCCCACCGAAGATCACGCGGACTTTGAAGCCATTGCGGTCAATCCCGTGCTGGCTCCCACCAAGAACCGCCACTACATTGCCGATGGCGATGCGATTCGCGGCTTCACCGTCAACTCGGGTGAACTGGACATTCAATCCAATGACGCGCTGACGATGACGGTCGTGGATGCGTGCCGCACGCTGGTGGAGTCCATCGCGCTGCCGCCCCCCGCGATCCGACTGCCCGGTGACCAGGCGGCCGACGATTCCCCGCTGCGCATGCTGATGGTGAGTCCGGCTCAGTACCACCAGTTCTCGCAGGACAAGGATTTCCGCCAGTTCCAGGCCAACGCGCTGACCCGCGCCAGCCAGGCCGAGCGTCATCCTCTGTTCATGGGCGATGTGGGCCTCTGGAATGGCATTCTGATCTGCAAGCAGCCGCGCCCCATCCGCTTCTATGCGGGCGACACCATCAAGTACTGCGCCAGCAATACCAGCGATCAGGAAAGCGCCTGCACCGTGCCGGCCAGCTTCGGCGTGACCCATGCCGTAGATCGCGCGCTGCTGCTGGGCGGCCAAGCATTGGCCCAGGCCTTTGCGGCCTCCAAGCATGGTGGCATGCCCTTCTTCTGGAAGGAAAAGGATTTCGACCACGGCGACAAGATGGAGCTGCTGATTGGTGCGATTCAGGGCACATCCAAGGTGCGCTGGGCCGTGGATCAGGGCAACGGCACCAAGCATTACACCGACCACGGTGTGATCGCCCTCGATACCGCCGTGCCCATCATCGGCGCGCGCCAGTAATGCAGCAGGATCGGGCGCGGCCATGGCGCGGCGCCCGATCTGTCAGGACCTGTTCCCTCTCGATTCGGTCTAGGAGCCAATCATGTCTATCGTGACTACCCAACAGAAGCACGGCAATTTGCTGGGCTCTACTCCCTGGGGCAATCTCAATGCCCTGCATTTCATTCTCAAGACCGGCGCCAACGGCGGCGCGCTGGAGGCCGACTCCAATGCGCCTCTGGCAGTGGGCGACAAGGTGCGCATGGGCGTCATCCCCGCCGGCTCCACGCTGGTGGATGCGATGGCTGTCGTGTCCACGGGCCTGACCGCCACCGTCAAGGGTGATCTGGGCTTTGAATACGTCGATGGTGCGGATGTCGCCAAGACGCCCCAGGACTCGGCGTACTTCGGCGCGGCTCTGGATCTGGCCGTCGCCGCGCGCCTGCGCAACACATCCACCAAGGCTCCCGTGACCCTGCCCAAGGACGCCTATCTGGTGCTGACCACCTCGGGCGCGGCCAACGCCAAGGCGGCCAGCGTCGATGTGGTGCTGCAGGTCATCTCCACCGGCGCCCTGTAAAGAGCGCTCCCAGGATGCGGGCCTGCCTTCGGGTAGCGCCCGCATTCGTCCATCTGAACACTCCCCAGCATCATGAACTTTGTACGCATTACCTATACCGGCCGCAAAATCTACCGCGACCGCGCCACCGGCCATATCTGGCAGCCCGAAGAGGAGCGCCTGGTGAGCGAGGTCATCGCCAAGCCGCTGCTCAAGTTTGTGGAGTTCAAGCGCACGGCAGCCCTCAAGCCCGCAGCACCCGAGCAGCAGCAACAGCAGCAACAGCAGCAACTGGGCCAGGAGCAAACCGGTACCGAAGGCTCGGAGCAGGGCGCGGCGCTGACAGCAGATCAAAGCACCGACCCATCCAATGCGCAGAAGCCAGAGCTCAGCGAGCAAGAGATTGCAGCGCTCGAGCAGCAAGCTCTGGACGACAAGGCCAAGGAAGTGGACGACCAGCGCGAGGCCATGCTGATCACCGTGCAGGGCATGAACAAGACAGCTCTGGCCGAGTACGGCAAGAAGTACGACCACGCCTTTGATGCTAAGGCCAAGGTGGACGATATGCGTATCACGGTCAACGGCCTGATTCACCAGTTCGGGGTGCGCTGACATGACCCTTGAGGAACTGCTTGCCTCTTTCCGCGATGACTCCACTGACAAGCTGGAGCCCTATCTGTGGGAGGACGAGACCGTAACCCGCTGGCTCAATGAAGCCCAGGACGAAGCAGCCGTGCGCGGCCGTCTGCTGCTCGATGACAGCACGCCGGCGGTGACCACCATTGCGGTGAGCGCGGGTCAGGCCTCGTATCAGCTCCATGCCAAGGTTTATGAAATCGCGCATCTGCACTGGCAGCCGAGCGCGGCGGCCCATCGAGCCAAGCCGGTGGAGCTGGTGACACGGGAGTGGCTGGACCGTCATCACCCGGATTGGCGCGTGCGTCTGGACTGCGATGCGATGTACGCCATTCAGACCGAGGGCGCGCTGCGCCTGGTGCCCACCCCGCGCGAGGCCGGGGTACTGACGCTGGAGGCCTATCGCCTGCCGCTCAAGCCCTTGGCCAACGATCCGGACAAACCGGAGATCCATGCGGCCAGCCATCCCTATCTGGTGTATTGGGCGCTGCACCATGCTTTCAGTCAGCCTGATAGCGATGGATTTGACCCACAGCGCGCGGCCACGGCCGAGGCGGCCTTTACAGGCTACTTCGGCGCGCGGCCTGATGCTGATCTGCGCCGCGCCACTCGCCACGATGTTCCCCAGGTCAACGCGACCTACATTTTTTAAGGTGCCGCATGTTCGGACTGTCCAAACCCATCCCCAAAGACAAGGGCGCGAAGCTGGCACAGGCCCAGAACCAGGCACCCGACAGCATCCCTGGCATGTTCAAGCCGGGAGAATTCGTGCTGCCACCCGATACTGTGCATGCCATGGGAGGTAAGCAGGCACTTCAAGGCGTGGTGGATGCCACGCATACACCAGTGGCTGCATATGGCCTGAATGCCCCGCGCGCCAGCGGCCCGCTATCCAAGGCCGCGCCACAGCTGGGGCTCAAGCCAGAGGTGTTCTTTGCCAACGGCGGCGCGCCAGAGGATCAGCAGCCTGGACTGGGTTTGAAGCCGAGCGCGGCGCCCAGCCCCAGCAATACCTTCCCGGGCAACCGCCTGCCGGGCAACAGTGGGTTCAGCAGCTCGCCTCCCAGCGCGCCCGCGGCCAGCACCACACCAGCGCCAGCCGGCATGACAGACGGACAGCGCGCTGATGCTTTGGCCCAGATCCCAACTGGCGGCCCCAAGGCGCCTGCCGCTGACGGCTCGCAGGATTCCTGGAGCAATACAGAGGCGGGGCGCAACGTAGGCAACGCCGTGGCTGCCTTGCCAGGCTTGGGCGGGGTGGGGCGTGTCGCATCGACTGGTGGCGCAATCAGCCGCGGCCTCAATGCCGCCTCCGCCGCTGTCAATAACGCTGGCCGCGTGGTCAATGCAGCTCCTGCTGTTGCCGCAGGACTCTATGGCAGCGCATCGCCGGCGGCGGCTGCATCCGTGGCAGCAACGCCTCCTGCGACTTTCCGCAGTCCCACCAATCCCGCTCCTGCAAGCCCAACCGCCCCTACGGCCTCTGCAGACTCAGCGGCAGAAACGCCGAGCAACCAAGTGATGGAAGGCGTGTACAACCACGGGCGCGGTCAGTACAGCGATCAGGCTACGGGCATGGGCTTCTCGGCCGGATTCACCGGCAAGCCCAGTGCACAAAACAATGCAGCTGCAGGCGCGCTGGCGCAGCCAGAAGCGGGCGGGTTTGGTCTCAAGCGCCCCACACAGCCGGAGCCCGGTGGTTTTGGGCTGAATGTCCCGACCGTCAGCCACAGCGGCAATGACTGGGCAGCGCGCCAACGTCTCAAGAACCTGGAGACTTCGGCCAGCTCGATCATGAACACCCAGCGCTGGGGTGGAAGGGGCGCGGCCAACAATCCAGCAACGCAGAACTTCCTGGACGCGAGTCGCGCCGATCTGGCGGCCCAAGGCAAAAAGCCTGATATGCAGATGCGCACCAATGAAGTCAATGCAGGACTGCAGCGCGCGGCCATGGCCGAGGCGGGGGCTGATCGCCGTGCACAAGGGCAGATCGGTCTGGGGCTGCGGCGCCTGGACCTAGATCAGCAACGCAACCAGCTCGATGCTCAGCGTGTAGCCAGCGATGAGCGCCTGCGCGCGCCACAGATTCGCGCAGCCGAGCGCTTGGGGCAGTTGCAGGAGGCTTACATCAATGCCAAGACTCCCGCAGAGCAGGCCGCGCTTGCAAGCCAGATGCGCGCCTACTCAGGCAAGGACGAAGCTGATTGGAAGGTTCAAGTCACCCCTGCAATCAAGAACCTGGATGGCTCCACGACAGCAGGGTCTGTCATTCGCTATAACAGCCGTACAGGGGATGTGCAGGAAGTTGGTGGGGTTGGAGGCAAGCCGCAAGTCCCTGCCAAAGACTCGCTGAAAGCTGGTCAGGTCTATCAGACTCCGCGCGGACAAGCGCGCTGGAATGGAACGGAGTTTGAGCTGGTTGGCTAGCGACCTGAGCCGTAGGCCTCTTCATATGTGAAGGTTGGCTTGTCATACAGCTTCCTGCAGGAGACCCCGATCATGGCCGCTGCCTGGTTGCTCCGAGTGTCCTTGGCTTTGGCCACGACACACTCAGCGCCAGAGTTGTAGCCCATGAGGCCGCGGCCGGAGCCTTGTGGCACTGCCTGAATGGCACCTGGGTTTGCTTTTAGACAAACCTGGTGCACGGCCTGTGCAGCAATGTCGTTCACTGCGCCAGGGGCTTTGTCCAGTATGCAGGTGGCGTAGTTGGCGGCCTGGGCTTGCGCGGCGACCAGCGCCAGCAGTGCGCCACCTAGCATCGCCCTTATCTTCTTTTGCATGTTCCCTCCTGCGGGAAACTGTAGCAGACGAGACTTGCGTGCCTTGTGCTGCAAAACCACGCTCTAAGCACCTCATTCATGAGCATGAATTAATGATCAGTAGGGGAGTCATCCAGCATGTCTCGAATTTTGGCCAAGATTCAGGTGACTCATCCTCGGTCCAGCGTTGAGCGTTGTGACCCATGTGCAGGAATTGTCTGGAGGATGGCACATCTTGGGCATGTGTCGCATTCTTAGGGTGGCTGAGGTGTGCGCTATCTAGCGAAAAACTGGGAAAAAGTGATAAAAATCGGATCGAATAATTTACAAGACGGATCAGATTTACAATAAATCGAATCGATATGTAGGTTTAAACGTGGAACATTTATCTGAAGTCCTCAAGATTCTTGACGGCGCTCTCAAGTCCAATCAGAGCATGGCAGTGAACTATGCAGGCCTGCTGGCGGACAAGTTGGAGCGCAGCGGCGGACGAAGAGAAGCAACAGCTATCCGTGAGCGCTTGGCGCGTGTTCCTGCTGCATTTGTGTCTGCACAACGAGCAGCTGCAGGGGAGATCTCGGCCAATATTCCAGTGGATGGTGATAGCCGACTGAACACCGTAGATGTAAGTCGCCCACTTGCTGGCGAAGTTCGAGTGTTGCTGCCAAGCGCATTGCAAGCTCAAGTAAATGACTACTTGGCCGCAGTTCAGCACAGGGATAAGCTTTTGGCGGCAGGTGTTTCTCAGCCTAGTAGGCTGATCATGCACGGACCTCCAGGAACTGGGAAGACGCAGACTGCGCGATGGATTGCTGCGCAATTGGAGTTGCCGCTACTTACTGTTCGGTGCGATACGCTGATCAGTAGCTTGCTCGGTCAGACCAGTCGTAATTTGCGGCGCGTATTCGACTATGTTCAAGAGATACCCTGTGTTCTGTTTTTGGATGAATTTGATGCTTTAGCAACCGCGCGCGGTAATGAACGAGATGTGGGAGAGCTTCAGCGGGTGGTCATTGCACTTCTTCAGAATATTGATGCGTTGCCCGATGAAACTATTCTCATTGCAGCTACAAACCACGATCAGCTATTAGATTATGCGATCTGGCGCCGATTTACCTATCGACTCTCCATACCGTTGCCCGATGCGGAGCTAAGGCTGCAACTGTGGGAGCAGTTTTTGGATGGATACCCCCACTCAGCACTGAATATTCATGAGCTTGCAGAGCGTTCAGAAGGGCTGTCTGGTGCAGCGATTGAACAGGTTTGCTTGGACGCAAAGCGTTCAGCAATTCTTTCTGGAGCAGTCCAGTTGGAAGATTTTGAGGTATTTCGTCGCCTTGGGCTGGTAATTGCGATGAATACACAAAAAAGGCTGCATAGTGTGCAGGCGGAGATACGATGGTTGAGAATTTGGTATCCAAAGCTATTTTCGCAGAGGAATTTAGCTGCGGCTTATAAAGTGTCATTGCGTCAGATTAGAAATGCATTAGAGGGAGTAACTACAGATGGTGGCAGAGGAGATCAAGGGACGTAGTCCGCGCAACACTAATCCGTTCCATAGGATACCGTTTCAGCGGACGGACCTATCTGCCCCTGAAAATGGCGGAGGCGGCATCAAGGAGTTGGTGCCTGTAACTCCCCAATACAGGGCGGCACTCATCGGCTCGCTAAGTGCTGCAGTTGCAGCGCTGAAACCAGAGATTCAGCGTTACCCGAATTCACCTGGTGTATTGATTCTTAAGTTGAGGGAAAAGGCTATAGCCAAGTCTCACAGGCCAAATACGCTTGTGCAGGAGGCTGGCTTGCAGTTTGCGGGGGTAGGGCGTATCGAGGAGATGTTAGTTACTGCGAATGCAGCAAGCGTTAACGCTCTCGCACATGTCATTCACGGCCGGGATACTTTGCAGATTCGCGCCAATCTTTCCGCGATTGAAGCAGTTCACGCATGGGATAGATCTCGACGCATGGCCGTTTCTGACGTGGAGTTGCGTGAGCACGGGCGCGCTCTGTTTCGATTGTTCCGATATGGTGCAGCAGATGCGACGGCGCGAAATGTAGACGCGTTGCGCGTTGTGCTGCAACGGCATAACGTTTCCGTAACTGAAATTTCCCAGCGCTGGGGGCCACCGATTTTTCAAGCAGACCTGGAAGACATTACCGATCAGGCATTGCAAGATCTAAGCCTGTTCCCTGGTCTTCGTTCAATTTTCCCGGAACCGCGCGTGCAAAGTGCCTCAGTGATTGCCAACATTGGCTCAGTGCGATTGGCTCCGCCGGCGCCGAGCGTTACTCATCCAGTTGTAGGTGTCTTTGATACAGGAACGGCAACTACCGCAGCGAGTCTGCGACCGTGGATTGTGTCTACGGACTCATATGTTTTGCCTCCTGAAACAGATCATGTTCACGGAACCGCAGTTGCATCATTGGTGGCAGGTGCCAAGCTGCTAAATGGTCTGCATGAGTGGCTTCCGCCTACCCAGTGTCAGGTTCACGATGTTTGTGGACTTGAGGCAGCAGGAGGCAACATTTCCGATCTGATTTTTCGACTGGAGAATGCGGTACGTAATGCTCCCGATGTGAAGGTTTGGAATCTGTCACTTGGTGCTGGACAGGTTGGCGATGATGAGTTCAGTTTTTTCGCTCAGCAGTTGGATGCGCTTAGCGATGAGTGCAAAGTTCTTTTTGTTATTGCCGCTGGCAATTACGTTGGTCTTCCACGGAGGGGGTGGCCGGTAACTGGAGCCAAGCTTGAAGATCGCCTAAGCAGCCCCGGAGATTCTGTGCGAGCACTGACCGTAGGTGCTGTCGCTCATTTGGATGCACCTGATGCGATCGTTGCTGCCGGTGAACCTACCCCGTACACCCGTAGGGGGCCGGGGCCGGTTTTTACGCCTAAACCTGACCTAGTTCATGCCGGGGGGGGTGTGCATGCTCTTTGGAATTCCGGTGGAAGCAGCTTAAAAATGCTTGATCCTGCAGATGGTCTGTATGGGAGCTTCGGAACTAGTTTTGCAACGCCAATTGTTTCATCGGTCGCAGGGCACGTTTGGAAAAGTCTAGAAGGGCATTCCGGGTTCGCTGTCGCTCCGCATATGGTCAAGGCGTTACTCATACATGCAGCGCGTTTAGCGTCCCCTGATTACGATGCACAGGAGCGACGCTACTATGGATGCGGAGTTCCCAAAGATGCTCTATCAGCTCTTTATGACAGTGATGATTGCTTCACATTGATGTTCGAAGCACTCGTCGTTCCTGGCTTTAAGTGGCGAAAGACTCCCTACCCCTTACCTGCTTCTTTGCTGCACAACGGTAAGCTTCGTGCGGAGGTGATTATCACGGCCGTCTATGCGCCACCTTTGGATCCAAATGCTGGGGCAGAGTATGTCCGTGCGAATGTGAATGTTAGCTTTGGTGTATTGGAGGGCAACCGCATTAAGGGTAAGGTTCCGATGGAGGGGGAGTCGGGAACGACCGGCTATGAGGCTGCGCAGATCGAGCATGGAGGAAAATGGTCACCAGTAAAACTGCATCGCAAACGATTTCCTCAAGGCGTCGCAGGTGATCAATGGGCGATCCAGCTTGACGCTTTATTAAGGGCTAATGAGCCGCCATTGATTGAACCGTTGAATGTTGCGCTAATAGTGAGCCTGCGATCACTTGACGGGAATGTTCAGGTGCATGCTGATGGGGTCAGGTCCCTCGTTTCGTCTAACTGGGTGCGTCAGCCATTGCCCGTGCGTGTGCCTGTTCATGTTTGATTGCTCTAAACAACTGAGCTAGTTTTCTCCCGCACAGGCAGCTCAGAAACTTTTGGTATGGATGGGCAGCAGCCCGCTTCGAGCGGGCTTCTTGCTGCCATAAGCCAGGCGCTGCAGCACTGCAGCGCTGTACGGCTCGCAGCCTTCTGTGCAGAATCCTCTGCTAGGAGGAAGCCCATCATGCTTTGGCTTTTTGACACGGGCCGGATGGCCAAGAAGTTCGGGAGGTGGCGAGGAGCCGTCACTGTTGCGCACGCAGTGGGTGTCTGCATTATTGCCGTCGCCGTTTCCCGTCTGGCTGACGTTGTGGTGAACCTTGAGACGACACCTGTCAGTGCTTCCACAGTGGCATTGGCTGCACTCGTGATCTATGGCGCTGGCGTGCTCTTGGGCATTTGGGGCGCTTACCAGTACTTCGTAGATGCCACGAGGGGCACTTACATCAGCGATGCAGATCGCAACGATCGAGAAGGGGTGTAGCCTCCCGCCTTGAGAAGGGCTGTCATCCTGAACCTCGCTTGATTGGTTCCACGGTGCCCCGCTAGGGTTCGACACCTCTACCTGGGGTGAGGTGTCATTGGGGGATGAGCAAAAGCACTTTCTCCTATGAAGATGCCTACGGGCAGGCGCCCGCCGGTAGTAGCCCCTCCTCAAAGCAGGCTGGCAATTTTTCCTATGAGGATGCTTTCGGGCTAGACAAGGCGCCGCCCCAATCACCTAGCTTGCTTCGCCAAACCGCAGACTCGGCCGTTGCTTTGGGGTCAGGGATCACCCAAGGCGTCAAGATGCTCACGGATGTGGCTGGCGCCGATAACGCCGCATCGCGAGTGCTGGGTAAGGCTACGGATGCGCTGACCGATCTTTCCTCTCCCTACGCCAAAGCCAAGAAGCAGGAGCGCGCCGAGAAGATCAAGGCGGCAGAGGACTCGGGCAGTACCTGGGAAGAGGTGAAAGCCTATGCCGGTAGCTTTGCCGACGCGCCACTTGATACCACGCTGAATGCCTTGGGCACTTCCGCTCCCACGCTGGCGGCCGGCCTGCTGACGGGTGGTGGTGCTGTGCCCGCCATTGCTGCGCGCGCGGCTCAGGTGGGGCTGGGTGCCGCCCAAGGTGTAGGTGGCATCAAGGGGCAGATCCATGAAAGCGTCAAGCAGAAGCACCTCGATGCGGGTGCGACTGAGGCCGAAGCAGCCAAGCGCGCTGACGCGGCTCAGGCCTATGCAGGACCCAACGCAGCGAGCATTGCTCTCGGCGGCGCACTAGGCGCGGCAGCCGGTGGTACTGGTGCTGAGAGCGCAGTCCGGCGACTGGCTGGCCAGCGTGTGGCTGCAGAGGCGGCCAAGAAGGCAACCCCTGGTGTGCTGCGCTCTACTGCTGCTGGCGTTGCCAAAGAAGCCCCGATGGAAATGCTCCAGGGCGGCCAGGAGCGGCATGCGTCCAACACGGCCTTGCAAGGCGAAGGCTTCGATGTTCCAACCTGGCAGGGGGTTGCCGGACAGGCTGCGCTGGAAGGCCTTGCATCAGCTCCGATGGGAGGCGGCTTCGGCGCGGCGGAGGGTATGGCCCACAAGGGGGCGGCTCGGCGACAAGGTGAGGGCGCAGCTGCTTTTGCCTCTGGTGAGCCGCGCACGCCGCCTGATTCGATCAAGAGCGTGGCAGCCAAGGCGCAGTGGGTAAGGGGATGGGACGAGGCGGCAGCGAATGTACTGAAGACTGCAGAAGACGCAACGGGAGCTGCGGTGGCAGTCGGCGCGCAGCAGCCAGACGCCCAGGCCTGGACCACCAGTGAAGGCGCCGCACCGGTTGAGGCTGCTGAGTCAGGTACTGCAGTTGCATCCCCCGCCAATGCTCCAAATCTGGATTATGAAACCCTGCCAGGCGCGGCCCCCGAGGCTGTCGGCAAGGAAATTCCCTTTGAACGCGAGTTTGATACCGGTGGCCTGAGCCTGCAAAGCACGCAGCCAGCAGCCGTGGCCCCTGTGCTGGATTACGACGCGCTGCGCGACAAGGCCGGCGTGATGATGCCGCCCCAACTGGATTCCGGCCGCATAGAGGTGGCAACAGGCCTGCAGCCGCTGTCCAACGAGCAACCGCCGCGCCAGTGGGATACCGGAAATCTGAGCCTGGTGGACGAGGCTCAGCCGCAAGCGCCGCTAAGTCAGCGCATGGGCCTGGATCCGAACGCGGGCGCGCTGTCCAAGGCCGCCGCCATGGCGGTGGATTCAGGTGCCTCCCCTGTGGTGCAGCCCCAGGTGGCACTCATGGCAGAGCAGCAGGCCGCCCCCCAGGTGCCTGCCGGCGTGGATCCGGATACCGGCGAGGTATCGCTGCAAGCCCAGATGGACGAGCTCAAGAGCCGCATTGCCTTTATGCAGCAGCAGGGCGCGGCCCAGGGTTGGGACGGCAACAGGGCTGCCCAGCGCAATGCACTGCAGACCCAGCTCACCCGACTGGAGCTGCAGGCCGCCGGCGGTCAGGGGCGCGGCGCTTCGACCGCCGGCGCGCCTGCACCCGTGCAGCTGACCGGCATCAACCAGATCCTGGCCAAGCAGATCCCCGACATGAACGAGCAGGAGCTGCAGCAGGCCATTGCCCATTACGGGCCCACCCACAAGCGCACCAAAAAACTTGAAAAAGCACTTCAAGCGCTTGCGCAGAAACCACTGACAGCTATTGAAACAGGAGCGAATGCCAATGTCTCTGAAGCCGATCAAGCCCAGCAAGGCAGCGCGCAATCTGCGCAAACAGGAGCAGCGCAAGCTGGCCAAGATGCAGGCCAGGGGGTAAGCAATGGCGCCACCCCAGCTGCGAACCCTGGAACGCAAGAGCAGGGCGCGAGCCTTGCGAAAGCTCAAGCGCAAGTCTCGGAAGCAGCCGGCGTGGCCCAAACAGCCGTAGGCAAGGCGGCGCAGATCGCGCGCGAAGGCAATGCAGAGCGTGAAGCCCAGCGCCAGCGCCACATCGATGCCAGTGAGCGCTGGACACGCATGACCACGGTTGAGCGTCAGGCTGTGACGGCCACGGCCCCCGGCCTTACCGTCATCGCCCGTAAGAACGTACACACCCGGGCATGGCCCGATATTGGCGAGAAGATCCGCGAGAAGCTGCTGGATTCGCTGGTAGGTCCGCTGGTGGAGTTCACGAGTAAAGCGCCTTCAGCTATTGAAAATGCAGCAAATCCTGCACCCAATGCCGTCTCCGGAGACGCGCCTGCGAAGCCTGCCGCGCAGCCCGTGGGCGATGAAAAGCCGTTCGCGGCAGAGACTGGCACGCTCGGCATCCCGCGCGCCGAGATGCCCCAGGTGCCCACGGCAAACCATGGCGGCCTGGTCAAGCACTTGAAGGCCCAGGGCATTGCTCATGAAACCACGACCGTGGACGCGGCACAGCTCAAGCCTACCCAGGCCGAATATTCGCCATCCAAGGTGGAGGCGGCCAAGACTGCCACCGGCGACCGTGCGGTGATTGTCTCCAGCGATGGGCACATCATCGACGGCCACCACCAGGCAGTCGCGGCAGCCGAGGAAGGCAAGCAGGTCAAGGCGATCGTTCTGGATGCGCCGGTGGAGCAAGCTCTGGCGGCGGTGAAGGCATCGCCCAGTGCCAATGCCGCACCAACAACTGAGCCGAAGCCCGCGCCAAAGTCGGTACCGCAGCGCATGAAAGAGGCCAAGGCTGCGAAGGAAGCCAAGAGCGCGACAGCAGTCAATGCGGAGCAGCGCAGCCATGCGACTCGGCAGAGCAAGCAGGGTCTGACTCAGGCGCAGGATCTGGTCCAAGGCCAAATTGAGAATCGAGAGCGCCAGAAGAAGGAGGCTTGGGCCAAGGTCACGCAATTACGGGCCGCCGTAAAAGAGGGCACCGCCAACCGGCTGCAGTTGCTCAAGGCAGAGGCCGCCCATCGCAATTTGGTGCGCGAAGTGGATGGAATGCGTGCAACAGAGGATCCCCGCTTCCGCCGGCAGGAGTCAGAGCAGTTGGCAGGCGCGGCCTTTGATGTGGCGAGCTTTCTTCAGGGCATGGGCGAAGGGCTGCCAGCCAATGTGTCTGCAGCTTCTGTCCCGGCAGTGAATGTGCGCCCCAGCTATTCGCCAGCGGCCCGTGCCGAGGCGGTGCGCGCCGTCAAGGGCACGGCCGATGCCATCCGCCAAGCCTGGGCCAACGGTCCCGAGGTGATCGTGGCTTTCGATATGCAGGACGCGGTGGTGCCCGAGAGTGCGCGCCGTGCCGACCTGAAGCAGCGCAGCGGCGGCGCACGGGGTGCTCCGGAGGGCTTCTATTTCCAGGGCAAGGTGTATCTGATGGCGTCCAAGCTCAAGACGCCCAACGATGCCGCGCGCGTGCTGTTCCATGAGGCCTTGGGTCACCATGGGCTGCGCGGCCTATTCGGCAAGGACCTGGGGCTGATCCTGAATCAGGTGGCCACCATGCGCAAGGCCGAGGTGGACGCGAAGATTGCCGAGTACGGCCTGCGCCGCGTCAACAGGCTCGACCGCCGCACGGCCGCCGAGGAAGTGCTGGCCGAGATGGCGCAGAACACGCCGCAGATCGGGTTTGTGCGCCGCGCCGTGGCTGCAATCCGCACCTGGCTGCGCGCCAATGTGCCGGGATTCAAGTCGTTGGCGCTGACGGATGCCGAGCTGATTCGCAACTTCATCCTGCCGGCGCGGGCCTGGGTGGAGCGTGGTACCGTGGCCGGCATGTCCCAAGACGTAGCTTTCAGCCGTACAAGTGCAACAAGCATGCCGGACGCCATCATCGGCAGCACCTTGGGCACTGCCTCTTCGCACCCTGACTACGCTGCGGCCAAGGGCGGAGACATTGAGGCGGCCGTGCGCTTGGCCATGGATCTTGTGACTCCTGAGCTGGTGGCCAAGGTGAAGGCCGCAATTGGCGACACCAAGCCGCTGGTGGTACCGGTGGCTGCCGAGGAGGCGTCTGGGCGCAACAAGATTCCACGGGCTGCGGCCGAGGTGCTGGCGCATCGCCTGGGCCTCAAGGCTGCCAACGGCATTGTTCAGGCCAACCGTGCGCGCCGCACCGGGATGGATGGGCTCGATCGCATCTTTGCACCCGTGGACTTCGCCGGCGCGGTGGAAGCCAAACCCTATCTCCTGGTGGACGACACCCTGACCCAGGGCGGCACGTTCGCGGCGCTGGCCAGCCATATTCGGGAAGGCGGCGGGACCGTGGCCGGGGTCATTGCATTGACCGGCAAGCAGTACAGTGCAAAAATTCAGCCCTCTCCCGAAACCCTGGCTTCTCTCCGACAAAAACATGGTGACCTCGAAAACGAATACCGCGCCGCAACAGGCTACGGCTTCGATGCACTCACCGAGTCGGAAGCCCGCTATCTCGCACGTTACGAACCGGCTGACCGACTCCGAGATCGAATCTCTGATGAAGGACGACGCGGACGCGAGCGCGAAGATCAAAGCAATCCTGGCCAAGCAGACCCCGACGCAGACGAAGGACTGAGATTCAGTCGCTCGCGTTTCGCTGACCTCAAGGACAGCGCCCTTGACCAACTGACCAAGACTTTCACCCACGAGGGCAAGGTATCTCTCTGGGACAAGTCTGTGGGCACCATGCGCCATCTGGCCGAGCGCGCGCCCAGCTTCAAGCCTGTCTATGAGTCGGCCCAGCAGAACATTGACGATGTGAGCATGCTGGCCAATGACGCGGCCGACATGGCGCCGCGCATCCTGCCGCGCGTGGAATCGCTGGGCGACCTCAAGAAAAAGCCTGTCTCTGCCGCCGACAACAAGGCCGTGGCCCGCCCGCTGTTTGAGGGCACCTTGATCTGGGCGCGCGACGAGAACGGCAAGCCGACCCTGGTCGACGACCTGCAAAAGCGCTATGCCAATCTGTCGGCCCACAACAAGGCCGCCATGCTGCTCAAGCACGGCAAGATCAAATCTGAGGTGCTGGCGATGTGGCAAGGCCTGCCGGTGGCGCAGTTCGAGAAGAACATCAACGCGCGCTTTGAGAACAAGATGCTCAAGCCCGGCATTGTCTGGACCGATGCTGAGTTGCAGGCACAGTTCGGGACGGATGCCAACCAGATCAGCCTGTACCGCGAGGCGCGCGCGGCCATTGATCGCTCCATCGACATGACGGCGCGCACCGACATGCTGCGCGTGGTGGGTGAGAAGTACGAGCCCATGCGCGATGCCGTGCTGGCGCAGCCCTCCGCGGAAGCTGCGGCCCAGCTGCTGCTGGACACGCTGGAGCAGGATGCCAAGGCCGATCCGGACTCGCGCGAGCGCCTGGCTGGCTATATGCAGCTGATCAACCGCCGGCTGGATACGGCCGTGGACCTGCAGCAGGGCGGCTATGCCCCGCTGTCGCGCTTTGGCCGCTATACCGTGGATGTGGTGGATGCCAACGGCGAGCGCCTGTACTTCGGCATGTACGAAACCGCGCGCGACTCCAACCGGGCCAAGCTGCAGCTGGCGCAAGAGTTCCAGGGCGCAACCATCACCACCGGCACCATGAGCGCCGAGGCCTACAAGCTGTTTGCCGGCGTGACACCGGAGACGCTGGAGCAGTTCGGGGAGATGCTGGGCCTGAAGTCCGAGGGCAACGAAGCTCAGGACAAGGCTTTCCAGGAGTTCCTGAAGCTGACCAAGAACAACCACAGCGCCATGAAGCGGCTGATTCACCGCAAGGGTATCGCCGGTTTTAGCGAGGATGTGGGGCGAGTGGTGGCCAACTTTGTCTACTCCAACGCGCGCGCCGGAGCCATGGGCCTGAATGCGGGCAAGATGGAGACGGCCATCGGCAAGATCCCCAAGGAGCAGGGCGAGCTCAAGGACCTAGCGATGGGCCTGCGCGATTACATCCGCGATCCGCAGGAAGAAGGGCAGGCCGTGCGCGGCATGCTGTTTGCCCAGTACCTGGGCGGCTCGATCGCTTCGGCCTTTGTGAATACGACGCAGCCCTTCGCGGTTACGCTGCCATGGCTGAGCCAGTACGGCGGCATAAAGAAGGCCGGCGCGCAGCTGGCCCGCGCGCTCAAGGACATGGGAACCAAAGGTTTCAAGTATGAGAGCGACTTGGCCAAGGCCTTGCAGTCGGCCGAGGATGATGGCGTAGTCAGCCCCCAGGAAATCCACCAACTGATGGCCCAGGCGCGCGGCGCGGGCATGCTGCGCTCGGGCGACGGTACCAAGGCCGGCAATCTGCGCGCCGAGGTTGCCAATAAGTGGGAGCAGGGCAAGGTGCTGTGGGGCCAGCCCTTTGCCCTGGCCGAGCAGTTCAACCGCCGCAGCACCTTTATTGCGTCCTACCGCATTGCCAAGGAACACGGCATGGCGGATCCAGCGGCTTTCGCCCGTAAGGCGGTGCTTGAAACGCAGTTCGTCTATTCCAAGGCAACGAAGCCCAAGTGGGCGCGCGGTGCAGTCGGCGGCACAATTTTTACGTTTAAGACGTACAGCGTGTCCTATCTGGAGCTGATGCACCGCATGTGGAACCAGGGCGGCCCCGAGGGCAAGCGCGCGGTGGGCTGGGCCCTGGCCATGCTGCTGCTGATGAGTGGCGCCGGTGGCGTGCCCTTCATGGAGGATGCTGAGGATTTGATTGATGGTGCGGGCCAGATGATGGGCTACAACATCAGCGCCAAGCAATGGCGCAAGGAGCTGCTAGCCAATGTGGTGGGTAAGGAACTGGGCGAGTTCATGGAGCAGGGCTTGTCTGGTCTGCCGGGCGCGCCCATTGATGTGTCCGGACGCCTGGGCATGGGCAACTTGCTGCCCGGTACCGGGCTATTCCTGGACAAGCCCAATCGCGAGCGGGACATGACGGAAATCATCGGGCCTGCTGGTGACTTGGTGGCACGCGGCTTCTCTGGTGCGCGTGATGTGATCAAGGGTGTTGTGAACGGCGACTTGGCAACCGCTGGTAAGGGAGTGCTTGAATGGGCGCCTACGGCAGTGCGCAACCTTGCCAAGGGCGCCGACATGGCAGCCACCGGCATGTATCGCGACACCAAGGGCTACAAGGTGATCGATACGACTCTGGCCGAAGCCGCAGCCAAGGCCATCGGCTTCCAGCCCAAGAGCGTGGCCGAGGTGCAGGAGGCCAACAGCTTTATGCAGCGCAGCAAGTCGTTCTATACCCAGACCAGCTCTGACATCAAAGCGCAATGGGCAGACGCGCTATTCCGCAAGGACGAGGCGGCTGTGCAGCGGGTGCGCGAGCGCTTGGCGGCATGGAACCGCGACAACCCCGAGCAGCCCATCGTGGTGAAGATGCCCGATGTGTGGAAGCGCGTGCGCGAGATGGGTAAGGATCGTAGCGACCGTATTGCCGACACCGCGCCCAAGGCACTGCGCCAGCAGATGCGAGAGCAGGTGCGGTCGCTGGGGTAGCACCGCTGGGAGACGTGACTGTGGCAGTCTTCGTTGCCAGATTGCTGCGCGTGTTCGTGCCTGATAGTGGTGATCGGAAGGAGGTTAGCGTACAACGACTGACAGAGTTGTTCCTGGCGGCACCGAAACGGTCTCTGCATATGTTCCATACACTGCAGGTCGTACCATGGGGAAGCTGCCTAGCGGCACCAGTTCTTCTGGCACGGTTGGCGGCAGTGATCGAATGGATGCATACACTGGGCCGTCGATTCCATGGAGTGTGATGCCACCCTCTATCCGCTGAGGCATGCCGAACCCCGCAGGCGTGCCAATGGCGGGCAGTAACGCTACATTGAGCGCAGCGCGGCGTATTGCTTCTACTGCACCGGGGCCTCCCGCATCACGAATGGCGCGATCCAGAATCGCGAGCGCATTGGTGGAGCTGTTGTTGCGCAACAGGTTCTGAAAAAAGCCAACGCCATAGTGGCGCAACAGATATCCACCAACACTGCCTGCAATGCTGTAGCTGAAGCAATTCGACGCGTAGTCGTCATTCCAGGCAATCAAGTTGCAATTGAAGCCAGATTGGTTCAAGTAGTCAGGGAAGCGGCTATCTCGGGTGGGGCTGAAGCCTGGAGTGAGCGTGTCGGCGATAAGGTCTTCGAGCATCAGGGCCGAGGTCTCCTCAAGCCAGGTATCGAAGGTGTTATCCAGCACTACGCCGCGCTGATAGAAGTTCACCATGTGCATGAACTCATGCGCCAGCGTGTTGTATTGGATATTCAATCCAGTATCGTCTGCGGAGCGATAGATGGTTTCCGTATCCAGAAACACCGATAGCGACTCGTTGCTTTGAGGTGTGCTCGGGCTGACCTTGAAGTTGTTGTACGACCAAAAGTATCCCATCAAGCCGTATGGCAACTGATCCCGATCAAAGTTAATCAACACAATGTCCAGCGGCTGTTCTGTCTGAATCAGGTCGTTGAATGAATGGGCTCCCCAGGGCTGGCCAACCAGCTCTGTAGCGCGGTGGTACACAGCATTGGAGTCCGTGAAGAAGCGGGACATAATTCCGTCGAGTACTGCAGCAGAGATCTTGTTGTCCCCCGCTTCGCCATCCTCTAGCCAGATATTGACAGTCATGCCATCGCGTGTAGCACTGCGCACCAAAGTGGCTTGGCGAGTTTCCATGGTCTCCACATGCACGTACCACTGGCGAGAAGCGCCAATGGATGGAGGGATCGCACGTTGCAGCGCTCGGCGCGATGGCGCGAAGTTGCTTTTTCTCAGCAAGGCAGGAGCACCGACGCGGTTGAATTCGCTGATTTCCGATGGAACGGGTCTTATGCCTTGGGAAGTCCTTGGCTGCTGCATGGAGCGAAGAACTGACGATCTCGGAATACTTGGTGTCAGTGTGATTGGCGTCATGGGCTGTGATGTGAGCGTGGTATTGGTAAATACCAATGTCACGTCCTGACCGCTGAGCCTCTTGATGGATAGTGGTACGGCGACTGCCTTGTTGCTGCTGTTGGACACTTTCCAAATGCCAACTCCGCTGCCTGCGTACGTGTCATTGGTCAGCGATCCACAGTTGGGCCCCAGGCAGTCGGCCTTAAGGCCTCCCAACGGCAACGTCGGGATGGGGGGGACTTCTGGAGGAGTGGTAGGCGGCTTAACCTCTGGAGGCGTGGGCGCAACCTCAGGAGGGTTCGATGGCGATTCGGTACTCGGCTTGTCGATAGCGGCAGGTGGACTGTCGCCGCCACAAGCTACGAGCATCAAAGTCCAAAGCACAACGCAGGCCAGCCTGCTCCCGTATACACCTCGATGGCGAAAGTCGAGACTGGTCAGCATGAGGTTCCCTCAGTCGTAAGTATTTGTTCGGCGATTATCTGGACTTGGCAAATCAACGCAATACGATGATTACTAGGTACTCGGGTTCGAGTTGAAAGTCAGCACGCAGGTGATTGGGAAGGGTGACGCTTCAAGGCTTTCCCCTGGATACCAACGGCGGTGAGGTGGGTGCCCTGGGATACCAGTACCACCAAGACTGCGGTACCTGGTTTGCCTCTCTATCCGAAGGTTGCGCAGTGTCTGCTCTCTGCCGATTTGCCCTTAACTGGTGCGACGCGCAAGGCGGTCATGCATCCCAGCAGCTAGATCTATGACGCGGCTCATGAGTGCCTGGCCGCTTTGTACGCAACAACATCGAGCGGTCCACCGTGGTGATGGATGCCAGATGTATAGAAGCGGGTGCGCGAGATGGGTAAGGACCGCAGCGACCGCATTGCCGACACTGCGCCGAAGGCGCTGCGGGAGCAGATTCGTTCGGAGGTGGTTGTATAGCGGGCGTGATGCTTACGGGCGATAGCAAATGGCTCAATTAACCTGATGGGTTCAAGGCAAATGCGGAAACAGTGCGCGACACCTACACCCAATTTGTAGCTGAGCAGCAAGCCGCCGTCGTGAATGTCATGAGGCGTAGGCTCAGAATAACTGTTTAGTCGCTATCTTTCTTTAAAATTTTCTGCAAGCAAGGTCAGTGCCAAGAAGTATTTCTTCTTAGTTCGTTTGTGAAGCGTTTGACCGAGAATTAAATCGTAGCAAATATACAGAAGTAATAAAGAAAAAGAGATTAAGAAAAATCCGGCAATCCAGTTGCTTAAAACAAAATCTCGTATTTTACTGGTGTAGTTGTTAAACGTGACGGAATTTTGATATATCCAAACAATAAATAGAAAAGGAACTCCAAATAAAAATTTCTTAAGTGCTTCGGCAATGCCAATTGAGACATCCGAATAGTCGTTGCTCGCTTTCAATATTTTAAGTATGGATTGAAGCGTGTCCTGAGTGATTTTCCCGCCTCCTGCCTCTCGTAGCTTAATCATTCCGGCAACAATCAATGATGGCTGATTGATTCCGAATGCGTAGTTCACGAAGTTTGAGTTGGCAAGCTTATGTTTTGCAAATGCTTCTACGAATTTTGACCTCGAATGCATTGCTGCGATGTAAAAGACAGTATATGGCACTAAAAACCAGAAGGAGATTAGAAGGACACCGAAGGTGGATAATAATGAGAATGCAAGGTAGACGGGATAGTTATAGCGGTAGGGTAGCAGCTTTTCCTGGTTTAAATTTATTACATCCCTCATGCATTTGAATGGATTTGACATTGAAGGTAAATATTCTTTTTCGGTTTTCTGAAATGACTTCCACAAGGAATTTTCTAGATCCGCAATATCACTCAATCGATTGTTTAGCTTTCCGACGCTCGGCATATGAGGTAATTGGTTAATTTCTAACGATAAAGATACTAATTGTTGCACATTTCGCTCGCCATATGAAAATGAGCGTTCGTTGGATGTAATAGAGTCTCTTAGACACCCCTCTAGGGTTCGACCTTTGAAGGCCATTGGCCAAAACTCCCTGCAAGTCACACAGGAGTTTTGCCATGGCCAACAAGTTCTATCCCAAGGGCGCACAGAAGCTGCTTAGCGGCGCCATCAATTTCAGCGCCGACACCATCAAGGCCGTGCTGGTGCCTGCGGCCTATGTCTACAGCGACACCCACGAATTCCTATCTGACCTGGGCGCGGTTGTTGGTGCGGCCGTGGAGCTGCAGAACAAGGTCGTGACCGGCGGCGTCTTTGACGCGGACGACATTTCCTTCGGGGCGGTGGCTGCCGGCAGCACGGTCAAGGCCATTGCACTATTCAAGGACACGGGCAGCGCGGCCACCTCGCCGCTGCTGGCTTACTACGACGTGGTCACAGGCTTCCCGTTCAGCACAAACGGCAGCGAAGTCAGCACGCCATGGTCTGACGGGCCGGCCAAAATCCTCTCGCTGGTGTAAGGGGCCAGCATGCTGCAGGAGAGCTATTTCAACAATGCCGGATTTGCTCTGGCGGGCGGGATCTCGGCCGCGGATACCGTGATTTCTTCTGCCATCACGATGCCCGAGGCGGGCCTGATTGAAGGCGGGGGGCGCTTCAATCTCACCAGCTTTGCGCGGGCGACCCTCGTCAACCCCGATCAACGCGATGCCGTGGAAATCGTGTTCATCGTCAGGATCAACGAACTCGAAAAGACGGTAGAGGTTCTGAGAGGCCAGGAGGGAACGACGGCGCTGGCTTGGAATGAAGGCACCAAGCTGGAGTGCCGCATCACGGCGGGCATGTTGAATGTGGCGCGTGCTAGATCGGCGTTTTCCCCGAACACGGGCGCACTCAGCATCAATTTCGGCAACAACCTGCGTGTGTATAGCTTTGCGGCTGGATCGCCTATTGGCCAAAACTTGGTTGCCAATTCTTGGGGAATTGGCGGCGCGCCGGTGTTGCCCCAAGTGGGCGCGGATGAGGCTACCTACTTGCCCATGTCCATGTCTGTAGAAGGTGTAGGGAGCACTTTTGGTATTGAGCTGGGTGTGGCGCCCGACTACCAAAGCACCAAGGCCTACTATCCGGGCTCGATCGTCAAGAGCACGGAAGCTCCGTTCAAAGTGTTTTCAGCCGGTCGTGCTATGAGGTTGGGCCCGGGTATCCCGAAGCCGGCGCTCGGAGAGGAATATTGGTCGGAGGTTTCTGAAGATGCAGACGGTGGCATTGCCCGAGTGGGCTTCCAGGTTGGCATGGATGACCCGGATACCTGGTTTTACCCGAGTGAGATCGGCTTCATCTGCGAGGACTACGCAGCTACCAGCACGCCTACGGTGTCTGTGGGCGAAGTCAATGCTAGTGGCGCCTTGGTCAGCAAGACCAATCTAGTCAATGCCGTGCCCCTTACAGCCATTGATGGCAGTCATCAGCGCATTGTGCTGGCTACCAATATTAAGAAGGGCATCCGGGGGATGATTTTCTCCATCGACACCGCGGCTGCAGGAGGAACGTTCAGGGGGCGTTTCTACTGGAAGGGCCTCTTTGTGTGCACCAATACAGCCGCCGGATTCCCCTTGGAATTTGGCCCGCCCGACGCTTTTTAGCCAGGTAGCAGCATATGTCATACCCAGGCTTTAACGCAGCGCAGATCAACGGGGCGGCATCGGTAACCAGTAGTGGAACTGGCGGATTTCAGGTTTCCAGCCTGAGGCCTGTTTCCATGGGTGTCCCATCGCTGGTGGTGAACACGGGTGAGTTTGCGGTTGATAGCCTGGTGCCGGCGCGCTTTGGTACGCCCGAAGCGCGCTTCGGCATGCCCCCTGGCGAGGTGACACTGCAGGCCCAGAGCCTGCGCCCGGTGACTTTCGGCCGCCCATCGCTGCAGGCGGTTCTTCAGGTCGGCCCCGCTCCCAGTCTGACGCCTGCGCGCTTTGGTCAGCCCCGGCTTTCCATGGGCCTGCGTGTCCAGAGTCTGCAGCCTGCGGGCTTTGGCGCGCCAGCGCTGGTCACGGTTGCGCGTGCGGATTCGTTGCGGCCGGCGCGCTTTGGCGGGTCTTCGCTGCAGCTGGGCTTTGGCGTGGCGGGGCTGCAGGTCGGGCGCTTTGGCACTCCGCGCGTGCAGCTCGCTGGTCTGTCATTCACGCCCTGGAGCCTGCAGCCGGTGAACTTTGGCAGCCCGGCGCTGGGCGGCATGGCGATGCGCGCCAGAACACTGTGCCCGGTTCGGTTCGGGCGCCCCACATTGGATAGAGGAACGGCATGCTGACCTATAAAGGCTTTACCGGCATCAACAATGTGCTGCCCGAGCACCGCATGGGCAGCGGCGATCTGCTGCAGGCGCAGGATGTAGACATCGGCCTGACGGGGGAGGTCACGCGCCGCGCGGGGCTGACCGTGGCTTCCGAGCAGTGCCACAAGAACCTGCATCAGGCCCACAGCTTCATGCTGGCGACCGGCGGCAGCGCCCTGACAGCGATTCACCCCGATGGCGCGCGGCATGTGATTCACCCGGCGCTGGGATCGGGCCGAGTCTGGTATTGCGATCTGCCCGATGGCCGCACTACCTATAGCAATGGTCTGATTCATGGCGTGACGGACGGGCGCACGGGCGTGGAGCGCAGCGTGGCCTTGCCTGAATCGCTGGGCCTGCCCGATCAGTGCTTCGGTGCGTTGCACCCTGGCCAGTACCGCTACACCCTGAGTTTTGTGCGCCTGGCTGACCGGCTGGAAGGCCCGGCCATCAGCTCCGAGCCGTTGATGCTGGCACAGGGTGGTCTGCGTCTGGACGGGCTGCCCGAGCTGGAGGGTCATGCGGTCAATGTCTATCTGAGCGGCAAGGACGGGGAGGGCGCTTATCTTGCAGGCATGGCCATGGGCCGGAGCTTTGAGTTCGAGGGCGACAACACGGCCCTGGTGCTGCCTTGTCGCACACTGGGGGCCGAGCCCTTCCCAGTGGGCACGGTCACGGCCTTCTGGCGCGGGCGGGTGCTGGTGGCGCAGGGCAATGTGCTGTGGGCTTCGCGCCCCATGGCTCCCCACTTGGCAGACTGGCGCGATTTCAAGGCGCTGGCCGCGCCCATCACGGCGATTGTTCCGGTGGAGGATGGAGTGTATGTGGGCACCGAGCAGGATCTGGTGTTCCTGGCCGGTACCGACTGGGAGCAACTGGCCTATGTGCCCACCAAGCGCGGCCCGGTGGTGCTTGGCTCCGGCGTGTCGGCGCCCGGGCACCGCATCAAGCTGGGCGATGGCACGGGCGGCGGCCAGGCCATGCTGTGCATTGCAGGGGGCGAGGTGGTGGCGGGGTTTGCCGGTGGCCAGACTGCCAGCCTGAGCGCTGATCGCTATCGCACCACGGTCAAGGAGGTGTGTGCGACCTTCCGCGAGGTGAATGGCATTCCTCAGTATCTGGCGGTGCCCCAATGAATTTGTGGAACCCATTTGCCTTCGATGTGCTGGGCCGACCCGTAGCGGCGGCCGTGCCGCCGTCGCTGCGCGTAGAGGGCGGACCGGCCAGCACTGAGCAACGGGCGATGGCGCAGCAGGTCTTTGCGCGCTATGTGAGCCAGGCCCGTCTGTCCCAGGTGCCCAACCCCACGCAGCTGGGCAAGTTGGCGGACGGCACGGCTTACCGCATTGTCTCGGTGGCCGGGCAGCACATCATGCAAATCTGGCCGGCGCAGAGCAGCCGCCGCGTCAAGGTGGATAGCGGGATTCTGTTCTCTCAGATGCAGTCAGGCGAGATCTGGCTGCTGGTCAACGAACTGGTGGACGGCCGGCTTTCGGCCAAGTGGGTGTTTCGCAATATTGCGCAGGAGTACAGCGCGCCCGAGAAGTCCGATATTTTTTCCCTGCAAGGGATGACCGACCGGGCTATCGCGGTGCCTGGTGGCTGGGGCTATTCCTATGCCGCGCAGGACGGACAGGGGCTGGGTCGCTATGGCTACTTGAATGTGTTCACGCCGCTGAGCACGGGCGACTATCCGGGCGAGCTGATGCATGTCTCTCCCGGTGGCGCCGCGGTCTTTGTGAATACTTTGGTATCTGGCGCGCGAACGATGCGCCAATCGGTGCTCAAGAAGGGCGTGAGCGACTTGAGTCCACCGCCTTTTGGCAGCAACGCGCAAACCACGGTCATCAAGCAAGAGGTGGCGGCCGACAGCCAAGAGTTGTCTGTCGATACGCCTGGATTCATTGACGTTGTGGGTCTGTTTCCGCTCCCGAACCCGAGTAATCGTCAATACCATGTGGTTTCACCCAACGGCAAATACCTTGCTGTGGTGGTTGAGAGGTATGCGGGACGGCGCTCCACCATCGTGGGGCCGCTTGTCTATGCACCAGACTATTTTGAGATTCGTCGGGATATGTGGCCCGGCCTCTCATATTCACGCGGTGATGCCGTCTTACTGACGCTGACTACATACCCCACCAACGCTGGGCCCGCCGAATACGAGGAGACGGAGCAAGTCATAAAAACTTTCAGGGCAGGTAACTTCGGCTATGAGCCTGTCGCAGATGAGGTACTCCCCAGCATCCCCAGTGCATTCACTCCCACGATTTCACGAGTTATCGGTAATGTGGTGCAGTCGGCAACTCGCGCCGGGTTCGCTGTGTCGCAGCAATATTGGCCGCATCCGCAATTGATCTCGGCGGCTAGTTCGGAGGGTACGAGTAAATGGAGGGTGTTCGCCATCCACTCGGAAACGAATACCTACAAGATAAGAAAGTCGAGTGAGATCGGAACGAGTCAGCTGATTGGCATTACCGATAGCGGGGAGCCTGTGATTCAGGACGACAGAGATAGCGTGGTCTACGAAGTGGACTACTCAAGGCCCACAGATTCCAACCATGAAATGGTCAGCTTTCAGGAGCCCCCGCCTAGGGTGGGCGTGGATCTCATTTCAGGGGATGTGGAGGTCGTCAACAATGAGTCCGGCAGCTATGAATCGAAGTTTAAATACCACGCCAAGAATTCCCGCAAGTACAGCCACGGCCCCGAAATCATCACCAGTGAAAGATATGTAGAGGGCGTCAAATCAGGGACCTTCTATCAAAACCGGATACGTGGTGAAGAAGTCAACAGCGGCAGTGCCCAGGTTCAGTACACATCTCGGGTTGTAGTCCGCCAAGTGATGCTGCAGCGCCTCACAGATGGACTGCTGGTGTTTTATGAACATTCGGCTGAGTTGAGCCACCAGTCCTCATCCTCGTATGGGCCACAGGGGCCTACGAAAACGCCATCGAGGTCCATCCCAATCCGTAAGGCGCAGGTGACTATTTGGTATCGAGGGGAGGTAACGACCTTCCCAGTAGTGCCAGGTCGGGCAGGCTATCCCGGCTACGCCAATATTGGGAGGAATATCACAGAGCTTGGAGAGGAACTGTATGCGAGCCAAAACATGCTGGAGGATACAGAGCCTATTGGGCATTGGGATGTGGAGAACCATACCGCCAAGTCCGATTTTCTTTCGACGCAAGTCGACGAGATCGTGGCGCCTTTGTCAATCGATAACTTGCTTGCCACGGCTGTCTGCGCGAAGTGCCCGCAAACGCCAGGAATGCTGCTGGAGATCGCGGTCGGCAGTTTTCCAGACCGGCAAATCTGGCGCTTCCTGGTGGATCCGGTGGCCGGGGTCAGAGAGGCTGAGTCTGTCCTGCCGTGGCCGCAAGCCGCCCGCAATGCCCCATCGTTTTACCCCTTCTGAGAGCCTTCATGACTGCGATCACCGTCAACACCCTCACAGGCGCAGTGTCCGAGTACACGCGCCACGATTTCCAGAGCGTCACGCCAAGCCATGGCGGCAGCGCCACGGGCCTGTATGCCTTTGGCGGGGACACGGATGCCGGCTTGCCCATCCAGTCCTCATTGCGTCTGCCCGTCACGTTGCGCGAGAACACGCTCAAGCAGCAGATTGCCATGGTCTATCTGTCCATGCAGGGCCAGGGCGAAGCCGAGTTCACGGTTTTGGGCTCAGGCGGGCAGTCCTGGTCGTATCCCTTTGCACTGCGCGACAGCGGCCAGACGCGCTGCCCGGTGGGCAAGGGCATCCGAGAAAACTATCTGGGCTTCGGCCTGAGTAACCCCGCTGGACAGGCCTTCACGCTCGATCGCGTGGAAGTGCTGAGCGTGAAATCCAAGACAAGGAGAGTTTGAGATGGCAGAGTTTGACTTCAACGGCCCGGCCGAGATTGTTCAGGACAAGTATGAGCGCTCCATCGACCTGGCGAACCAGGCCTTGAGCGAAACCAAGTCCATGCAGGATGCGCTCAATGCAAGCATCTACACGCCGCCAACGATCAGTGTGCGCTGGGGCACGATTGCCGCGCCCAACTTGCCGGATCTGCCAGACTTGCCCGAGTTGCCACAGGTGGGCTTTATCACGCCTGGCGATATGCCGGCGGCGCTGGATCTGGCCAGCTTGCCGGATGTGGAGGTGCCTAGTTTCGACCTGCAGCCGCCGGCCATGGACTTTGGCGCGGCGCCTGATCTGGTGATTGGTCAGGCGCCGGCCTTGCCCCAGATGCGGGAGGTGGCCATCCCCGATGCGCCGGATGTGAGCTTGCCTGATGCGCCCGAATTCCTGTCTTTGACCACGCACAGCTTTGGCGGGGTGAATCTGCACGAGGATTGGCTGGACAGGTTGGACGATGTGCCCGAGCTGCAACTGCTGGAGCCCGCGCCCTTTGAGTTCAAGCGCGCGCCCGGCTATGCCTCGGAGCTGATGGGCAACCTCAAGGCCATCCTGGCCGCGCGCATTCAGGGCGGCACGGGCCTGAATCCCGTGGTGGAGCAGGCCATCTGGGATCGATCGCGCGACCGCGAAACCCAGATTGCCCTGGCGCGAGAGCGCGAGGTGATGCGCGGTGCAGAGGCGCTGGGGTTCCCGCTGCCGTCCGGGGTGCTGGCTGGTCAGCTGGCCGACGCCCGGCGCGAGTACCACGACAAGCTCTCGGGCCTGGCCCGTGACATTGCGATCAAGCAGGCCGAGCTGGAGCAATCGAACGTCAAGGATGCGATCACCCAGGGGCTGGCACTGGAGGGGCAGTTGATGGATCAGGCCTTGCAGCTGGATCGCCTGTCCTTTGATGCAGCCAAGACGGCGGCCGATCACAGCATTGCCGCGCACAATGCGGCGCTGGAGCGCTTCAAGGCACTGCTGGACGGCTACCGCACTTATGCCATGGCCTACGAAACCGTCATCAAGGCGGAAATGAATAAGGTCGAGGTCTACAAGGCGCTGCTGCAGGCAGAGCAGACCAAGGCCGACATCAACCAGTCGCTGGTGGCGCGCTACAAGGCGGAGATTGATGGACGCATGGCGTCCGTGGAGATCTACAAGGCCCGCGTGCAGGCCGCGCAGACGCTGGTGGGGCTGGAGCAGACCCGCATTCAAGCCGGTGGCGAGCAGATTCGCGCCTTTGTGGCGACCATCAACGCCGAGACTTCCAAGGTGGAGCTCTACAAGGCCCGCGCCCAGGCCGAGGCCACCAAGCAGGATGCCTACAAGTCCCAGGTGCAGGCTTACGGCGCCTATACCGGCGCCCAGGCCGAGCGCGCCCGCGTGGCGATTGCCCAGACCCAGGCCAAGATCGCGGCCAAGGAGCTGGAGTGGAGCGGCTGGAAGGCCAAGCTGTCTGCCGAGGTGGCCAAGATGGACGCGGCGGCCAAGCAGTCGGCCATTCTGGTGGATGGCTACCGCGTGAGCGCGCATGCCATCGAGGCCAAGGCTGCGAGCTATATGCGCCGCTGGGAAGCGGACATCAAACAGTACGAGGCCGGCTCCAACATCAGCCTGCAGACGGCCAAGGTCAACACCGATGTGGCGATCCAGACGAACAATGCGCGCCTGGAGGCGGCGAAGATTGGCCTTGCGACGGCATCGCAGCGCGTGGCCAGCGCCTGGAGCATGGTCAGCACTTCTGCTGCAATCAGCGGCTCTGTCAGCCAGAGCGTCTAGCACCCCTCTAGGGTTCGACTGTTGGACCTAGCCCCGGAACACTCCGGGGCATGAAAAAAGCTCTCGCATCAATGCTGGCGCTGCTGGGCATTCACCAGCATCTGAGTGCCGAGCAGAAACAAGACATTCTCACCGCGGCCGCACAAGCCACCCCAGGGGCGGTAACTGCCGGGGGCTTCCGGCTTGCAGGTCTGCCCCTCAGTGACTGGCTGGTCCTGGCATCGATTGCCTTTGTGGCATTGCAGGCGGCCTACCTTGTCTGGAAATGGCGCCGTGACTATGTTCACGAGCAGGCGCGCCACAAGCTGCGCGATAAGGCCAAGGCTGCCGTAGGGGGCACGCCATGAGCAAGATTCCAGTGCAACTGCGAGCCAGCATCGGCGCCTTGCTGGTCCTGACTGGCTTGGGGAGCGGCACCTACTACGTGGACCAGGCCGCGACGGCTGTGGCCCAGCAGAATCAATACATCCAGGCGGTAGCGGCCGACCCTGACATGCCCGATGGGATGCGTATCGCCATGGTCATGGCCGCGTTCTACGAATCCAGCAATCGCCACATCGGCACGCCCTATGTGGACAAGGTGGGCAAGGGCCAGCCGCTGACGGTCTGCAACGGACTGACGGGCAAGGAGGTGATCGCGGGCAAGTGGTACAGCCCCGCTGAATGCTTCCGCCTGGAGAAAAAGCGTTATGTGCAGTATGAGCAGATCGCAAAGCGCTCACTGACTTACTGGAGCACATACAACCCCTTCCAACAGGCCACTTTCTACGACTTCCTGCACAACAAGGGCGACGGGAATTTCCAGACCAGCACCATGCGCCGCGATGCGAATGTGGGCAACTGGATCAAGGCCTGCCGCGAAAACACGCGCTGGAACAAGGGCTCGGTCAATGGCGTGTCCGTGGTGCTGCCCGGCTTGAAGATCCGCGGCGATGCGAATGCCGAGCTCTGCGAGTGGGGGCTGGCATGGCCCGGCTGACCATCTACACGGCCCTGGCAGCCGCTGCTGCTGGCGCTGCTCTTGCCTGGTACTTCCAGGCAGCGCGCCTTGGAGCCGAGCTGGCCGACGAGCGCCTGCAGGCCAGCCAATACCGGGAGCAGATTGCTGATGAGCGCACGGCCGCCGGCCGGCGCGTGCTGGCCGTGGAACGCGCGGTCAACGACAAATACCAAGGAGCTCTGAATGACGCCATCCAGAAGCAGGCCGGCTTGCAGGCTGCTGCTGATCGCGCTCGCCGTGAGCGTGACGGCCTGCGCAAGCAACTGTCCGATGCCGAGCAGCGACTTGCCGACGCTTCCCCCACCGCCCTCATCGAGTACGCCCGAGCCCTCAGTCGCGTATTCGGACAGTGCAGCCAGCGATACACAGAGCTGGCAATCCGAGCTGATGGCCACGCAGCTGATGCAGCAACCTGCCGCGCAGCCTGGCCAGTGATTCCCCAAACCAAGGAAAACCAATGAGCAAAATTGCCATCACCGAGCAGATGGTCGGCCGCTTCCTGTCCTGGCCTCTGCCGGCCGACTTCGCGCTGGACTGTGGCATCACCTTCACCCGCTCGCCACACCCTGGCATGAGTCCCACGGGCACGAACCTGCTGCACTTTGGTCAAGCCAAGGAGATGCTGGAGCACTGCATCAATGGCGGCAATGTAAGTGTCAGCGCGCTGCCGGCCCACCAGCAGCGTGTGCTGGATGAAAAGCAAGAGCTGGACATCCGAATCACCAGGCTGGACGAGTTCATTCTGCGCAATGCCTTGTTCCGCGAGCTGGACCCCGGAGAGCAAGCCCGTATGCGCCGTCAGCTCGATGTGATGCGCGAGCTGTCCGTGATCCTGGGCGAGCGCATCTCTGCTTTCTAAGCCTCCCGGCCCGCACCGGCCATAAGTTGGCGACTCCCTCAATAGCCCTCGACCAAAGACATTTCCGTCCCATCGACCGCAATCATCACGCCCGTGGTGTTGGAGTCGACCTCGATCGGGACACCCCACATTTCATCGGGCTTGGCAAAGGCGTTGACGATGTTGAACTGCCGCAGCTCTTCAGGCGTCATCTTGATCAGCTTGGGATAGGCGTTGTTGTGGGCCTTCCAGTGCCGGAGGAACGTGTGGCAAACGCGCTTGTGGACTGTGTGGATCGGGGATTCATCGGTCATGGCCGGATTGTCTCAGCGCAGGTAACCACTCTGGGACAACCGACCGGAAACGGGCAACGGCAGATGATCGATCAGCGAGAGTAGTAGCCAGCAGATGGGTAGAGCAATAAGCAAATTAAAAATAATAAAAGTTGTATTTTTTATATAAAAGTATTATGATGAGTTCCAGTTGCGAACAATTAGTTGTCTTGCAGCGTCTTCCGGAAGGCAAGAACGTCGTCCGGCAAGGATTTTTTTGCGAGGCATCTCGCACCGTTGGCTGTAGAGCAGCAGCCAATCGAGTTATCAAACGCTCATGCGGGCCGCTTGGCCTGCTCTATTGAACTAGATTCCACTGACTCCTATCGCCATGGGTAAGTACTTCGTTACGCCCACATCACACAAGACCAATTGCGGTCGCTTTCAAGCTTCCTTCGCACTTCAGCGTACCAGGCACAACAGCAGTTACTGCCGTGTTTTTCGCTTTGACAGAACATTCGCCTCGACCGAAGCAGCAAAGATTTTTGCTGTAACCCAAGGCTGGTTGCATACCTCCATGCAGCCATCGACGTGCTGAGCGGCTAACGAGCTCCCAACTTCATCCTCCGGTTGCTGTGGACTCCCATTCCCACTGCCACATTCAAACGATGCGTCAATCCTTGACGTGTCACCATTAGAAAAGGCTCCTATGAGCACCAAAATTTACGTTGGCAACCTGCCTTACTCCGTGACCGACTCCAACCTGCGAAGCAACTTTGCTGAGTTCGGAACTGTTACCTCTGCCAAGGTCATGATGGATCGTGAGACCGGACGCTCCAAAGGCTTTGCGTTCGTCGAAATGACGTCTGCGGACGAATGTCAGGCAGCTATTTCTGCTTTACATGGCATGTCCGTTGATGGACGTTCGATCGTTGTCAATCTTGCGAAACCTCGTGAAGAAGGTCGTGGATTCGGTGGCAACCGCGAATTCCGCGCCAGCTCTCGTCCAAATGTTGGCTATGGCAACGATGGCTATGGCGGCGGCTACTGATCTAGTTGCAAACTCAAGAAAAACGCCCTCAGTTCGAGGGCGTTTTTGTTCCAGTGAGTGGGCCGATTGCTAGGGCTTGCAGGCCACTGGCGGGCATTCTATGAGGTGTGGGTTTTGAGGAGTGCAGCCGCGTGTGGTTGCGCTGGCTGATGGCAAGTTTGCAACGTCCATGCTTGTGACGCTCATTCTTGGGATCGGCATGCATGTCGTCAAGCTGAGCAGGAAGCAAAACAAAAAACACTTCCGGGCGAATGAAGACTCCCAAGGGCGGTACATCGGTTATGGTGGGTAACTTAAACCACTAAGGAATCGCCTGATGCCAAAACCCAACTACCAATTCGAAAAAAGGCAGCGGGAGCTGGAGAAGAAGAAAAAGAAGGCTGAGAAGGCCCAGCGCAAAGCTACAGGGTCCGAAACAGTTGCGCCAGTCCTGAACTCTGAGGGACTGGTCGAAAACAAGTAGGTAAGGGATAGGCTTTGTGTCGGTGCGACTTTTGAGAGTCTCAAAAGAGCCGCGCCGGCACGCCTTGCGGCAGGGGACTTTGAGGCCCCTTGATTGGGCGTTCGATTAGCTGAACTGGAGGCGGCTAAAAACGTCTGGTGGAGATCTCGCCAGGCCGGCTCGGTCGGGGCTGATGCGGGAGCTACCCCCACAGAGCACACTTGTCGCTTGTACCGGTCTGTCTTGGTGCAGCGCAGCTCAACCTTTTTCTGAAATGTCAGCTCGGCCGGTGCTTGCCGGGCGCGCTCCCCGAAGGGCTGCTTGCGCTCAGGGGCGTCGATGCTCTGAAGTCTCACCTTGACTTGTTCGTATCGCCCTAGCTCGCCACATCGAGCAGTCAGGGTGTCGCCGTCTCAGACCCCGACAACAAGGCAGATGAGGGCTGAGGCGAGCATGAGGCAAAGGTGGAGAGGGTTGTTATCCAGTGCATAATAACGACCGGTCATATCAAACGAGAAATGACCGATGCGGAGCGCTCCGCAAATCTAGGTTGAGGCTAGACCCAAAAAACCTAGTGAAATCAATCATCTGCCCGTAGCTCAGTTGGATAGAGCAACAGCCTTCTAAGCTGTGGGTCACAGGTTCGATCCCTGTCGGGCAGGCCAAGTGAAGAAAAAGCCCATTCATGCAATTGCATGAATGGGCTTTTTGTTTCTGCATCAGCAGTGTGCGCAGAGTGCATTTAAGACTCTGCGATCTTGCCTCTTTTCATTCCATTTCTTCTTCAAAAACGACCGATGGTGCGGCGACGACGCGTGCAATGTCCGTGGGGGCAGTAATCAGGCTTTTGCTTACATAGCTGAAGGGTGTGTCAGGTTCGAGAGCTGCAGTCGCCAAATGCGCTTTTGCCTGGTTGAGGGTGATGTAGTAGCTGCCCATTGGCGCTTCAATGGCGCCACGCGTCAGCACGGGGGTGTTGCTGCCGGTACGGGATGGGGTGTAGTTTTCTGCCAGCATCTGACCAGATTCTGCAATCTGCATGACTTGCACTCCCTGTAGGCGCAAACGGTCGACGGCTCGCCCTGAGTCAGCCGACAGCCAGTAACCGCATGGGCGGGGACGGCTTTGTTCGGGCTTTATGTTCAGCGATGAATTCCAGTCCACACGGGCTTCGATTTCCTGGCCGGATTCGGCCTGCAGCATGCGGATGGTGCGCTGCTCAGGTGTTTGTTTGGCCTGGATGGTCAGGGTGTTGCGGCAAGCGAGAGCGGAAATATCGCGGGACACAAAGGATTCGACCTGCTTCAGGTTTTTTGATTTCTCGGCCGTGGCTCGCAGTGCTGCAGTTGCCGCAGTGACCAGGCTGTGCACGCGGCGCTGAATGTGCAGGCGCCCCAGATCGGAGCCGCGGCTGGCTATCAGCAGAGCGACAGAGTTTTTGAGGCTGCTGGTGTTGGCAAGAGTGTCGGCAGTCAAACCGGCCATGGACATTGATTTGTCTTCAGGCTGAGCACTGGGCTGAAAAAACCATTCATTGCTGAGCTCTGCCTGCTTGAGAGCGTTGCGTATGGGTTGGCTGAACCACTCTCGTGCTGCCTTGTTGACAAATTCGTGTGCGTTGGCCGTGGCAGCGGGTTGCAGTAGTACGTCGTAGCGCTGCACGGCCTGAAACTTCTGCAGCAACGTGCCAGCTGCTGCAAATTCACGTAGATCAATCACAGCTGCAGGCCGGTAGTTACGGGTCAGGCGGGCGAGGGCCTGTGCTTCCGGAGTGCTTAGCAGAAGATGATCGTGAACGAGGTCTGTGCCGTCTGCTGTGACGTGGCTGGCTGTGCCTGCCGCATCAGGATTGGCCCGGGGTACGATGATGATGTTGGTCTGCTGCAGCAAGGGCGCCAGCAGGCCGCCCTGGCTCAGTTCACGTGCGACGACCAACAGGGCCTCAGTGCTGGCAGGTTCGTCGCCACGTTGGCCGCCGACCAAGAGCACAGTGGGTTTGCCGCTGCTGTTGATGGTTGTTGCCTGGGTGCTTTGGCCTTGAGTCGCAATAAGCGCTTGAATCGGCAGTCCTCTTTGAGAGGTGCCGATAGTGACGGTGGACAGTTGCGAGCCGTTACCAGCCTTGCTGCTCACTGATTGCAACCATGCAGAAATTTCTGTCTGCGTGCTGAACTGCTGTCGCCCGCTACCCAGACCCGGAGTGTCATAAAGAGTGGTGGGGTCGGTAAAGCGAGACTCGATGGCCGGGTTATAGGGCAGGGCAGTCAGCTGTGGCGTAGGGGCAACCGCCTGGCTGATCACCGAAGGGGCGGCAGGAGAACTTGCTGCGGAGGGGGCTGGGGCCGTTGCAGGGCCTGACATGCCAGCCCAGGGCGGCAGCTGCACATTGGCACAGGCCGTCAATAGCACTGCCGAGCCCACTGTCGTCAGCTTGAGCATGCTTTGGGTCCAGACGGACTGCGTGCGCTTGGCATGAGAGAAAACAGGCTTGGTAAGAAATGTCATAAGTTCAACGCAGATAAAAAGAACATGCCAAGAGCGAAAGCTCAAGCTTCGCACATCTGGAGCCCATATTAGGTCGGCTGGCTTGCTGTCGGCTGTCAGCACGCAGCGATGCTGCAGCTGGAAAAAACAGAAGGGCTGCAATATTGGAGATTGCAGCCCTTCAGGAGGTTGGGTTGAAGGTAGTTTCACACCTTCAGCCATAGACGCCGTGGATTAACGGCCGTAACCGCCGCCAAAGCCTCCACGGTTGCCACCGCGATTGCCTCCGCCGAAGCCACCGCGACCGCCGCCAAAGCCGCCACGGCGACCACGGTCAGCCATGCTGTCCACGCTGGTGCGCATTGGATCTGGCTGGCCACCGGCATTGCTGCCGCGCGCGCCGTTGTGGCGGGCATGTCCTTGCTGCGTGCCCAGGTGCGCATCGGCGCGGGGGGGTTGGTCGTCGTAGCGGTTGCCGCGTTCACGATCACCGAACTGGCGGGCGCCGCCGCGCTTGGGAGTGCGCTGCTGATCGTTGTTGCCCTGGGGGCGTGGAGCACGCTCGCTCGGGCCGAAGGAGTTGCTGCGCTCGCCGTTGCGCTCTGCGCCGCGATCGGAGTTGCGTTCGCCGCGTTCGACAGCTTGCTGGCCCTGGCTGCGCTGGCTGTTGACGCGGTTGTTGCTGCGGGGCTTGTGCTGGCGTGCGGGGCGTTGCTGTGCTTCACCTTCTGCTTCGCCTTGCTGGGCATCTGCGGCAGCAGGGCGGCGGCCACCGCGGCCGCCATTGGGAGTCTTGTTGGAGCGGATGCGCTCCATCATTTCCTGGCGGGCTGCCTTGGCAGCTGCCTGCATCACATCGCGGCTGGGAGGCTTGCCAGCGCCACCCCACAGGGTTTGTCGGCCCATGGCAATGGGCTCGGCGATTTCGCCTTCTTCAGGACCAAACCCTTCGATGGGCTGCACCGGAATCTCCTGCTTGGTAAAGCGCTCGATATCCATCATGAAGCCTTCTTCGTCCATGCAGACCAGGCTGACTGCGTTGCCTTCGCGGCCGGCACGGCCGGTACGGCCGATACGGTGTACATAGTCTTCCGAGATATTGGGGATCTCGTAGTTCACCACATTGGGCAGTTCATCAATGTCGATGCCGCGTGCCGCGATATCTGTTGCCACCAGCGCACGCAGTTCGCCTGTCTTGAAGCCTTCCAAGGCCTGGGTACGGGCGCTCTGGCTCTTGTTGCCGTGCAAAGCCATGGCGGAAACGCCGTTCTTGGTCAGGTACTCGGCCACGTTGTTGGCGCCAAACTTGGTGCGGGTGAAGACCAGCACCTGACTCCAGTTGTTTTCCTGGATGATGTGCAGCAGCACCTGCTTTTTCTTGCCGCGTCCCACGGGGTGGATCACCTGCTTGATGCGCTGCACGGTGGTGTTGCGCGGCGTGACCTGGATGGATTGGGGGTTGCGCAGCAGACCATTGGCCAACTCGCGAATTTCATCGCTGAAGGTGGCAGAGAACAGCAGGCTTTGCTTGTCCTTGGGCACCAGCGCCAGAACCTTCTTGACGTCATGGATGAAGCCCATGTCCAGCATGCGGTCGGCCTCGTCCAGGATCAGCATCTCGACGGTGGACAGGTCCATGAAGCCCTGACCGGCCAGGTCCAGCAGACGGCCGGGCGTGGCAACCAGAACGTCCACGCCTTTTTCGATGCGGGCGATCTGCGGTTTCATCCCGACACCGCCAAAAATCACCGTCGAGGTGATGTCTAGATACTTGGCATAGCCGCGCAGGTTTTCTTCCACCTGGGCCGCCAGTTCGCGGGTAGGGGTCAGCACCAGAGTGCGGATTCCCTTGCCGCCAAACTTGTTCTTGGGCGCTGTGCCGCTTGCCAGGCGCTGCAACATGGGCAGCGTGAAGGCGGCAGTCTTGCCGGTACCGGTCTGGGCGCCGGCCAGCAGATCGTGCCCGGCGAGAACCAGAGGAATGGCCTGTGCCTGAATGGGAGTCGGGTTTTCATAACCCTGTTCTTGTACGGCCTTCAGAATGGCGGGTGCCAGATTCAGTTCTTCAAATGTCATTGTGATCAATTGCGCCAATCCTGGGCGCGGGGTATCAGCCTGTCATGGCACCCGTGGGGTGCCTGGCCAGTTGTAGGCAGATATAGTTTGCGTGTTGGGAGCTTGGAAACGCTTCCTTTGTCCCCAGCTGAAGTGCTGCTGCAGCAGGCAACTGGACGCCTGTTGCGAGGGGTATTGTCGCATGCACCGATAATCATGGTTTGATTGCCGTGTAAAGCGGCACACTTTTTTGCATAAATCCAAGTAACTCAAAGCAATTCGGACATGGCTCAATACGTTTTTTCGATGAATCAGCTGACCAAGACGGTGCCGCCCAAGCGCCAGATCTTGAAAGGCATTTCCCTGAGTTTCTTCCCCGGCGCCAAGATCGGCGTGCTGGGTCTGAACGGCTCGGGCAAGTCTTCGCTGTTGAAGATCATGGCCGGTGTGGACAAGGAGTATGAAGGCGAAGCCATCCCCATGCAGGGCCTGTCCATCGGCTACCTGCCTCAGGAGCCTCAGCTCAATCCCGAGCACACCGTGCGCCAGGCCGTGGAAGAAGCCATGGCCGAGGTGAACAATGCCAAGGCCCGTCTGGAAGAGGTGTACGCAGCTTACGCAGAAGAAGATGCGGACTTTGACGCCCTGGCTGCCGAGCAAGGTGAGCTGGAAGCCATCATCGCTGCTGCGGGAACGGACTCTGAACATCAGCTGGAAATCGCTGCGGATGCACTGCGCCTGCCGGCATGGGACGCTATCGTGGGTCAGCTCTCCGGTGGCGAAAAGCGCCGCGTTGCCCTGTGCAAGCTGCTGCTGTCCAAGCCTGACATGCTTCTGCTGGACGAGCCGACCAACCACTTGGACGCCGAGTCCGTGGACTGGCTGGAGCAGTTCCTGCACCGCTTCAGCGGTACCGTGGTCGCCATTACCCACGACCGCTACTTCCTCGACAACGCGGCCGAATGGATTCTGGAACTGGACCGTGGCCATGGCATTCCCTACAAGGGCAACTACTCCGACTGGCTGATCCAGAAGGGCAACCGCCTGGAAGCCGAGCAAAAGGGCGAAGAAGCACGTGCCAAGGCCTTGAAGAAGGAACTGGAGTGGGTGCGCCAGAATGCCAAGGGTCGTCAGGCCAAGTCCAAGGCCCGTATTGCGCGCTTTGAAGAGCTGAGCGATTACGAATACCAGCAGCGCAATGAAACACAGGAAATTTTCATTCCTGTGGCCGAGCGTCTGGGCTCCAAGGTCATCGAGTTCACCAATGTCTCCAAGTCCTTTGGCGACCGCATGCTGATCGACAACCTTTCGATGAACATTCCCGCTGGTGCCATCGTCGGCATCATCGGACCGAATGGTGCCGGTAAATCGACTCTGTTCAAGCTGATCGCGGGTAAGGAGCAGCCTGATTCAGGTACGGTGGATATCGGCCAGACCGTGAAGATGGCCTTTGTGGACCAGCACCGTGATGAGCTGGCCAACGAAAAGACCGTGTGGGAAGACATCTCCGGCGGTTTGGACATGATCACCGTGGGCAAGTTCACCATGGCGTCGCGCGCTTACGCGGGTCGCTTCAACTTCAACGGCCAAGACCAGCAAAAGAAGGTCGGCAACCTCTCCGGTGGCGAGCGCGGTCGCCTGCACCTGGCCAAGACGCTGATTCAAGGCGGCAACGTGCTGCTGTTGGACGAGCCCTCCAATGACTTGGACGTGGAAACCCTGCGTGCGCTGGAAGACGCGCTGCTGGAATATGCCGGTACCGTGATGGTCATCTCGCATGACCGCTGGTTCCTGGACCGTATTGCCACGCATATCCTGGCCGCCGAAGGCGATTCCCAGTGGGTATTCTTTGACGGCAACTACCAGGAGTACGAAGCCGATAAGAAGAAACGACTGGGTGAGGAAGGTGCTGCGCCCAAGCGCATGCGTTACAAGGCGTTGAAGTAAGCATCAAAATGTCTCCAGCATCGGCTGGAGCGGGTATTCTTAGGGGCTATGAGCCTCGCACATGCATCCGTTTCCGTGCTGCGCACCTGCCTTGTCCAGGTGGTGCGTGGCGCTGATGCATTCGCGCTGCGATTGTTGCAGCGCACCGAATATGCGTTGGAGCAATCGTTTTCGACGGGTTTCCACTCTGTAAGGCGCGATGTGCTCGGCGCTGCGCTGCATAACCTGCAGCAGCACCGGGCCTCGGTGATCAGCAGCTTCCCGCAGAATTTGCTGGAGGCGCTGGTACTGTCAGCGCGCCAACCTTTTTCCTTTTCTGCACAGACGCTGGATACTGTCACTGGCCGGCTTTTGCCATTGGCGGCCATGGCCGAGTCGGCCAGCCGTCAGCTCAAGGCCGAGCACAAGCTGGTGCAGATGGTCGAGCCCCAGGTCGAGTTGGCGCTGGCTGATCTGGATGCGTTGATGAGCGGCGCTCAGGGGCTTGAATCCGCTCGGCCAGAGTGCAATCCGCTGCGGCTGGAGAACTATGTACGCGCTTTGAGCCAGTCGTTGACGGCTGTTCAGCCCGCCACGGAAGTGGCCGATTGCTGGCATGAATTCATGTCGCAGCAGCTGGGCTCGATTCTGGCTTCTGAATATTCCCGTGCTGCCAATTTGCTGCGCCAGCATGGCGTGCAGCCTGCCCGCTATGGCGCTGACGGCGACACCCGGCCTCAATGCCTACTGACCTTGCGGCTGTTGCAGGAGTTGGCCTCAGATCTGCGCTGGATTGATGATTCGCGTTGCACCGTGCCCCAGTCGCTGACGGACTCCATGCTGGCGGGTTGGCCGGCGACCGAGCCGGCCTCTATCGCGCCTGTGCAAGATGCGGGGCTGGAGCCAGGCTGGACTTCGTATTCGGCCAATGCGCTGCAGACTTCGCAACAACCCTGGGTACCCAGTGCTCTGAGGGGATTGCGCGCACCACAGCCCAGTCAGGCGCCCAGTGCTCTGATTCAGATACGCACGCTGCAGCGAATGATGAGCCATATGACCAGCGACGGCCGCCTGCTGCCGCCGGTGCAGCGGGTCTTGTTGCGGCTTGAACCCATGTTGAGCCAGTTGGTGGCGCAAGACGGTGTTTTCTTTGAAGATCGCTTGCACCCGGCACGGCAGTTGCTGGACGAGCTGACGGCTCGCAGCCTCTGGTTTGCCAGCGAATCTGCTCTGGGATTTGCCCACTTCATCACCGTGGCAGAGGCTGCGGCGAACCAGTTGGCTAGTGCAGGGCAGGCAAATGCCAATGTATTTGCCCGAGTGCTGCAATTTGTGCGCGAGCAGTGGCCGCCGGAAGGTCGTATGAGCCGCGTTGCGGCGCTGAGCCAGCATACCGAAGTCGAGCATTCCACGCGGCAAGGGCTGATGAGCTCGGCGCTGGGGCTGGTCGATCGCCAAGTTGTGAGCGCCATCGAGCAGATCAAGCCCGATGCCCTGCAACTGGCGCAGATGATTCGAAGCCTGCCCAGTGCCAAGGGTGTGCCTGAAGATATTCTGGATTTTGTGACCGGCCCGTGGGCCGGTGTGATTGCCCAGGCACAGCAGCGGGCCGAACCAGGGCAGGAGCGCGACCCGGGTGGCTATCTGGCGCTGGTGCCCAGCCTGCTGTGGAGCGTGTCGCCGCAGGCTGCTCAGGATGTGACGCGGCTGGTGGCCGTGGCGCCCAAGTTGCAGCGCCGCCTGGCGCGAGGCTTGCGCAGCGTGGGCCGCACGGATGTCGAAATCGCCGCACTGGCGGCCCGGCTGGGAAGCCTTCAGCAGCGGGTATTGGATGCGGCCGAGGCCGCGGGCCAGTCCGGCTCCGACGAATTTGCCAGGGTGGATGTACTCGGTGAACTGCCCAGCGTGCTGGCGGGTCTGGATGGTGCCTCAGAAACGGTGCGCGCAGGACTGGATATCACCTTGCCGGTACTGACCGACAGAGTCGAGGATCCGCCATCAGTGGCCGTGATGCGAGAGGCGCAGGTTCAGGCCGCAGCCCATTCCTCAGGACCTGTCTTCAAGACCACAGCGCCGCAAAAGACAGCAAGTGCTCCATTGGACGAGACTGAGGCAGTTGTTTCTGCTCCCATGGCGGCACATGCATCCATGGGGCAGAGCAAGCCTGCTGAGGTTGCCGAATGGCCTTTGGGCACCTGGGTGGAGCTGTGCAACGAGCGCCAGCAACTGCGCACCAAGCTCACCTGGGTCAGCCCGCAACAAAGCCTGTTTCTGTTTACCGCCGAAGACGGAAGCACCCAGTCCATGACGCGCCGCATGCGCGACAAATTGCTGACGCAGGGGCAGTTGCGGCGACTTGAGGCGATGGCCTAGCTGCTTGCGCGCAAATCCTGATGGCTGGGCAGCGTCGTCTGGCCTTCGATGCGTACCGATTGGGCGAGCAAGACGGCGCGCGCAGTGGCTATGGCCACGGCTTCGGCCGCCAAGGTGCTCAGCGTCATCATTCCCGGCGATTTGCCGCTGCGACCCGTGCCCAGGGCAAACAGGCTGTCGCCATCGCTCATGGTGTGCACAGGGTTGATGGCACGCGCCAGGCCGTCATGGGCTACCACGGCCAGGCGATGAGCCTGGGCCTTGGTGATGACAGCGTCGGTCGCTACGACGCCAATCGTGGTGTTGCTGCCGGCCAGAACCGGCCTGGGCTCCTCGCCCGCCAGCAAGGCATCGCGGGTGCCACGCAGTTGCAGGCCGTCTGCCGTGCGCGCCCCGGCCAGCAACTCGCCGTTGAAGGGGTTGAATACATCGCCCAGCGCATTGCAGGCAATGATGGCTCCCACGGTGACGCCATCGACGGTAAAGCTGGCCGTGCCTATGCCGCCCTTCATGGCGCGTTCATGGCCGAAGACCTTGCCCACCACGGCGCCAGCGCCAGCGCCTACGCTGCCCTCGGCGGGTCGCCCGGTGCCTGAGTCCAGCCCCGCATTCCGGCAGGCGGCATAGCCGGCCGCAGCATCGGGGCGTATGCGCATATCGCCCATCATCACGTCGAAGAGCACGGCCGCCGGCACCAGCGGAATGCGGCCCACGCCGATACTCAGGCCGGCACCTTGCTCTTCCAGCCAGCGCACGGCCCCTGTGGCAGCGTCCAGCCCCCAGGCGCTGCCGCCGGCCAGCATGATGCCGTGGACCTCCTGCACCAGATTGCTGGGGTGAAGCAAATCGGTCTCGCGCGTGCCAGGGGCTGCGCCGCGCACATCCACACCGCCCACGGCACCTTGAGGGCAAAGCACGGCGGTGCAGCCCGTGGGGCGACGCGAGTCGCTGAAATGGCCGACGGAGATGCCCTGCACACGGCCGATATGGCCTTCGTGTGCGAGCAGATCTTGAATCGTTGAAAAAGCGCTCATGCCAGTACTCCTTGTATTTCTTATATGTTTTTATGGATAAATAGATGGTTTTTTATTCTTTAGGGTTTGCCCGTGTAGGGGTCATACTTGCTCACATTGTTGCAGCTCGGTAAACAAATGAGAGCCGTGCTGCCCACGCGCATCCAATTCAAGGAGAGATCCATGCCCGCTCATTTTTCTTTTGCCGCCAGCCGCCGTGCCGTTCTGGCCACTGCCGCAGTCGCATTGCTGGCGACTGCCGGTGTACCTGCTCTGGCGCAGGACCCGGCCAAGAAGAACCTGCTGATTGGCGCCACCGCCGGCTCCAACTATGACTTGCTGCAAAAAGGCATAGTGCCTCAGCTGCAGAAAAAGGGCTATCAGATCAAGCTGATCGAGTTCAATGACTATGTTCAGCCCAATCTGGCGCTGTCCGACGGTTCGCTGGATGCCAATTTCTTCCAGCACCGTGCCTATTTCGATCAGTTCACCACGGATCGCAAGCTGGCGCTGACTGCGATTGCTCAGGGCCCGGTGGCACCCATGGGCGTGTACAGCAAAAAGCACAAGTCTCTGGCCGATATCAAGAGCGGCGCTAAGGTGGCTCTGCCCAATGACCCCAGCAACCTGGCTCGTGCATTGCTGGTGTTGCAGCAGGCAGGCCTCGTCAAGGTCAAGGAAGGGGTGAACCCGGCCCGTATCTCCGAGCTGGATTTGGCCGCCAATCCCCACAAGCTCAAGTTTGTGGCGCTGGAGGCAGCCCAGTTGCCGCGTGTGCTCGAAGATGCTGACTATGTGGTGGTCAATGGCAACTTTGCCGTTTCCTCGGGTCTGAAGCTGAGCGAGGCCGTGGTGCTGGAAAAGACTCCCGATCTGTACCTGAACGTGGTGGCCGTGAAGACCGGCAACGAAAACAGCCAGTGGGCCAAGGATCTGTCTGCTGCCTACCGCTCGCCAGAGTTCAAGGCCGTGGTGGACAGCCAGTTCCCCGGCTACTCCAAGCCTGCTTTCCTGAAGTGATGGGGTTGGACTGAAGACGCCAAGGGCCGCGATGCGGCCCTTTTTTCATGCTCGTGGATTTGCCGGTTTTAGATGAAAAGCAAATAAGAGCATGGGTTTTTATTGGTTGGAATTTGCTCTCCCTGTCTGGATACTGCAAAGGCCTCTGCATGGATGCAGAGTCAGACCTTTGATATCAAAACACAGTACATCAACGAGGAGCAAAGCATGACCACTCTTTTTTCCGTAGCGCACCGCCGCCGCAGTCTTCTGGCCACCGCCCTGCTGGCGGGAGCCGCTCTGGCTATGGGTGCCCTGCAGGCCGCAGCCCAGGACGCCGGCAAAAAGCAACTGGTCATCGGTGGCACGGCCGGCTCCAACATCGACCAGCTTCAATACGGCATAGTTCCCATTCTGCAGAAGAAGGGCTACAAGGTTCGCTTGGTGGAGTTCAACGACTATGTCCAGCCCAACCTGGCTTTGGCCGACGGTTCGCTGGATGCCAATTTCTTCCAGCACGAGGTGTATTTCAACCAGTTCAAGGGTGACCGCAAGCTGGATCTGACGGCCCTGGTACAGGGGCCGATTGCGCCCATGGGCGTCTACAGCAAGCAGCGCAAAAGTCTGGCCGACCTGAAGGAGGGCGATCGCATTGCCCTGCCCAACGACGCCAGCAATCTGGCTCGGGGCATTCTGCTGCTGCAGCAGGCGGGTCTGGTCAGGCTCAAGGAAGGCGTGAACCCGCTGCGCGTGTCCGAGCTGGATCTGGCCTCCAATCCCAAGAAGATCAAGCTCGTGCCCCTGGATGCGGCTCATCTGCCGCGCGCGCTCGATGATGCACAGTACGCCATCATCAACGGCAACTTTGCGATCTCCTCGGGCCTGAAGCTTTCAGATTCGGTGCTGCTGGAAAAAACGCCCGAGCATTATCTGAACATCGTGGCCGTCAAGACCAAGGACAAGGATGCGCAATGGGCCAAGGATCTGGCTGCAGCCTACAAGTCCGCCGAGTTCAAGGGCGTGGTGGACAGCAAGTTTGCGGGTTATGCCAAGCCCGCATTCTTGCAGTAAGACTCAGCCGACAAGAGCCTGAACCTCATCCTCCAGATAGCGCAGCGCACGCAGCTCAATCTGCTGCAGCTGCGCTTTCTGCGTTTCGGGCAGGCCCTGCAAAAGCGCAGCGGCCCCAAAGTCGCTGAGCACGGCGTGCCCGGTCTGCAGATTGCACAGAATATTGTGGGCATACAGATCACCATGCAGCAGACCACGGCCGTGCAGATGGGTGATGGCAGAGCGTATGCCTTGCAGCAGCTGCTGGGCCTGGTTGGCTTGCAGGCGAAGTTCGGGGTCATAGACATCACGTGTGCAGCTGTCGAAGCTTGGCGGACCGGCTAGCGGCTGCAGGGCTGAATCCAGCAGGGGCAGGGCCGTGGCCATTTGCCCGTCAGGAGCGCCCAGAACCTGCGCCAGTGGCGTCAGCAGATGAGGATGCTGTCCTGCCGCAATGCCTGCTGCCAGTTCGGATTGAGGCGTGCCGTCGCTGGTCTGGGCGGCCTTGAAAACCTTGAGTGCCAGCTCCTGTCCGTTGAGGCTGGCGCGGTAGATATGGCCGCTGGCGCCTTCGCCCAGCTTGCCGGTGATCTGCAGATTTTGATAGAAAATGGGCTCAATCCCATGCCCTGAAAGCGTATCCAGCTCCTGTTTTTGAGTCATTGGATTGCCTGCAAGCGCCAGCCATGCTAGGTGTGGCAGCCGGAAGATGACTTCAGGAGCATCTTCGAAATGGTTGCTTGCCACGCGCAGCAACTCCAGCGCTTGGCAAACTTGCAGGCTCTGGGGCAGCTGCCTCAGCTGGTTGCATGACAGCATGAGCTTTTGCAGACGCGTGCATTGGCCGATGGACTCGGGCAACTGCTGCACGCGGTTGTCCGTGAGAATCAGCCAGCGCAGACGCGCCGGCAGGCTGTCCTCGGGTACATGCGCAATGCGGCAGGCCTTGAAGCCCACCATTTCGAGTTGCGGCATGCGGCCCAGCACGCGGGGCAGTTCGCTGAACGGATTGTTCGAGGCAAACAGAATGCGCAGCCGCGCAAAACGCGTCAGATCATCGGGTAGGGTGCTGAGCCGGTTGCCCGACAGATCGAGGATCTCCAGCGTATCGGCCAGCTGATAAAGCGCGGCGGGGAACTCGGTCAGCCCATCGCAGAGCCTGATATGGTGTGCGCGGGCCAGTGAACCATTGGCCAGCCCGGAGTGAAACTGCTCTAGCGTCAACATAGGACGCGCAGTCTAAGCCCTGAGCACCCATGCACCTAAAAAACACAGTCAGCATGAAAATCTTCAAAGACCTGCCTACGCTGGTACAGGCATTGCCCGAACTGGCGCTGAGCGACTGGGTGGATCTGCCCGCCGATGCCGCTGCCCAGCTCGATGCGCCACATCAGTCCCCGTCAGCAGATCTGCTAACACAGCCTGCTTTGCGCTTTGTGGCGCGCGATGCGAATGAGGTGCCGCGCATGGGCTATGTGCCGTGGATGCCGGTGGCGGTGCTCGCTCAGATGCACTGGCCTTCACCATCGGACGCGGTGGCATGGTCTTGTTTTCTGCAGGCCGAGTTCGGGCGCAGCCAGCGCTTTGTAGAAAACCATGATGTGTGGGATGAGGCCGACCTGCCCGAGCCGCATTGGCTGCCCGCCGATGCTTCGCTCGATCAGCGGCTGGCCCATTGGTATCAAGGCCTGCAGGCCCATGCCTGGATGGACGAAGAGCCGGCTCAAGTCAAGCCCTTCAGCCGGGCCGAGCTGCGCCTGTGCGAATGGCGCCTGGGTTGCGCTCTTCCCCAGTCCTTGCGTGACTATCTGTTGCAGCTCGGTGTGCTGGACTGGGCCGAGCGCTTGCTGAGTCCGCGCTTTGATCTGATGGCGCCGGATGCAGACATGGATGCCATCGGTTCGGTGCAAGTCGTGTTCCCGGGCATCGCCGATATTGTGGAGATGAGTGCGTCGCAACAGGCGCTGGCCTTGGAGGCGCAGTTGAGCGAGCTGGTGGTGTTCGGGGACTACCTGGGCAATGGCAATCTCTGGTGCTTTGACCGCTGCGATGGCTCTGTCTGGTATCTGGACCATGACAGCAGCCCCTTGCTGACCCGTATGTTCGACGATGTGGGCGACTATCTGGACGCGCTGGCCTTGATGTCGCTATGCCGCAGTCACGCCGTGGCCCAGGGGCGGGATGATGGCGATGAGCAGGCCGAAGTGCTGCTGGAAAAGCGCTTTGGGCGGGCGCTGATCAGGAAATGGATGTACTGAAATGAGTATGAAACTACTCAAGGCCGCTGAAAAAGGCGATATTGCTGCGCTGGAGTTGCGCCTGAGGGACGGTGACGATATCGCCTATGTGCAAAAGAGCACAGGTCTCAATGCGCTGATCACTGCCCTCAATTGTGGCAACGATGCCGCGGCCCAATGGCTGGTGGAGCAAGGCAGTCCGCTGGATCAGGTGAGTCTGGCAACGGGCATGACCGCCACCGCCTGGGCGGCCTTCAACGGGCGCACAGAGATGCTGCAAGTGCTGCGGCAGGCGGGGGCCAACCTTGACAAGACCGGGGATGACAAGGGCCGCACCCCATATCTGTTGGCTGTGGACCATGGCGCGTGGGAGGCTGTGCGCTGGTTCTGGTCGGCCGGGATCGATCTTCGGCGCAGAGATGCTCAGGGTCGCAATGCCTGTGATCTGCTGGTGCACAGCGGTCGTGATGTGCCCGGGGATGTACTGGAGCGCGTGGCAGGGCATGCCGCTGCACCGCCCACGGGGCGCTGACGTGATGACGATGCCATGCTTGCATGGCATCGTCATCGTCTCAACGGCGAGACTGCATCAGGATGCTGGCTGGATGCGGGTGATGATCAGCGAGCCATCCTTGTCCTCGGCGCGGAACAGCACTTTGTCACCGGCTTTGAAGTCGTTGGACTGGCTGGCGTCCGCCAGCGCAAACACCATGGTCATGGGAGGCATGTCCAGGTTCTTGATTTCTTCGTGGCGAATCGTCAGCTTGCCTGTGCGCTTGTCCACGCGGGTGATTTCACCGGCGGTCAATGCGTCGGCCTGAGCTGCAGGTGCGGTTGCAGAAGTGCCGGCTGCTGCGCCGTGACCGGCGTGTTCCGAGTGATCCTGCGCCAACGCGGGAGTGGTCAGCGCAAAGCCCAGGCTCAGGGCTGCCAAAGTGGTGTGAAAGAGGTTTCTCATCATGTTCTCCTGAATTGAGGGGGTCAGCCGCGATAGCTGGTGAAGACCGAGGTGCTGACATCGCTGCGCATCAGGCTTTGGGTGACCAGCAGCACGTCGTAGGGGTCTTTGCGGCCACCGTACTCGGGGCCGTCCATGCCGGGACTGCCAATGGGCATGCCCGGTACGGCGATGCCCAGCGCCTTGGGTTTTTGCTTCAGCAGCTTGTGCACATCGGCGGCAGGCACATGGCCTTCGATCAGATACCCGCCCACCAGGGCTGTATGACAGGAACCCAGGCGGGTAGGCAGGCCCAGTTTGGCGCGTACGGCGCTGTTGCCCACGTCGTACACCTTGACGGCGAAGCCAGCCTGCTCCATCAGGGCAATCCAGTCCTTGCAGCAGCCGCAGTTCGGGTCTTTCCAGACTTCCATGGGGATCTTGGCGGGCGCTGTAGCCTTCCTGGCCAGTGCGGGCAGGGTGGCCATTGCTGCGGCGGCTGCCAGCAGATGCAGGGCGTGGCGGCGGTTGCTGTTGTTCATGGGTAGTCCTTTCTTGCGTTATTCGGTGACGGTGATGCGCCCCGTCATGCCAGCCTGGTAGTGGCCGGCGATCAGGCAGGCGAAGTCGAAATCGCCTGCGCGGTTGAAGCTCCAGACCATGTCTTCGGTCTGGCCTGCGGCGACATGGGCCATATAGGGTTCGGCATGCTCCATGCCGGGGTACTTGAGCATCATCTGCGCGTGCTCATCGAGCGATGCCCGGGTGCCCAGCACCATCTCGTGCATGAGAAGGCCTTTGTTGACCACGCGCAGGCGCAGGGTTTCGCCCTTTTTCACGCTGAGATGACTGGGGCTGAAGCGCATGTCGTCCGTCATCTCGATGGTGATGGTGCGCCGGGCCTCTCTTGCCTCGGCTGCAATGCCCCAGGGCTTTTGCTCCTTGATCACGGGACCGCTGGCATGGGCGTTGTTTTCATGCGCAAAACTAGCGCCAGCGCTTGCTGCCAAAGTGCAGGCAGCTATGAAATAAATAGCCTTCATGGGAGTCTCCTGGCGTCAGTGCTGGGTGTGTGCACCCGTGGCGGGGCCGGTTTCGGGTTTGCGTACGGTGGCGGCACCGGGGGCGGTGCCGGGCGTGCTTTGGCGGGGGGCCTTGGCATCGAAAGGTGCGCCCTGCCATTCATAGGCACGGGTCCCTTTGGGCTGCTGGTACCAGCCGGGGTCCTTGTAGTCGTTGGCACCCAGGTTTTTGCGTACCTTGAAGCTGGTGAACATCCCGCCCATTTCGATGGGGCCGTAAGGGCCCTGGCCGGTCATCATGGGGAAGGTGTTGTCGGGCAAAGGCATTTCCATGGCGCCCATATCGCCCATGCCGCGCTCGCCCATCAGCATGTAGTCGGGCACGATCTTCTGGATCTTGCCCACCAGGCCGCGGTGGTCCACGCCGATCATGGTGGGCACGTCGTGACCCATGGCGCCCATGGTGTGGTGGCTCTTGTGGCAGTGGAAAGCCCAGTCGCCGGGTTCGTCGGCAATGAATTCCACCTGGCGCATCTGGCCCACGGCCACATCCGTTGTCACCTCGGGCCAGCGGGCGGACTTTGGAACGGGGCCGCCATCGGTGCCCGTGACCTCGAACTCATGGCCGTGGATATGGATGGGGTGGTTGGTCATGGTCAGATTGCCCACGCGGATGCGCACCTTGTCACCCTGACGAGCCACCAGTGGGCTGATGGCGGGGAAGGCGCGGCTGTTGAAAGTCCAGATATTGAAATCCGTCATCTCATTGATACGCGGTGTCATGGTGCCGGGCTCGACTGCATAGGCGCTGAGCAGGAAGGCATAGTCGCGCTGCACCTTGTCGATCAGCGGGTGGGCTGTCTTGGGGTGGGTGATCCACAGGCCCATCATGCCCATGGCCATCTGCACCATCTCGTCCGAATGCGGGTGGTACATGAAGGTGCCGGGGCGGCGTGCCTCGAACTCATAGACGAAGGTCTTGCCCGGCGGGATGTGGGGCTGGTTCAGACCGCCCACACCGTCCATGCCATTGGGCAGACGCTGGCCATGCCAGTGGATGGTGGTGCTCTCGGGCAGGCGGTTGGTGACGAAGATGCGCACCTTGTCGCCTTCCACCACTTCGATCGTGGGGCCCGGCGACTGGCCGTTGTAGCCCCACATATTGACGAAAAATCCGGGCGCCACCTCGCGCACCACGGGCTCGGCCACGAGGTGGAACTCCTTGACGCCCGCATTCATGCGCCAGGGCGTGGTCCAGCCGTTGAGCGTGACCACGGGTTGGTAGGGGCGACCGTTGGGCGGCGTCAAAGGCACAGCCGTGTCGGCGCTGCCTTGCATGACGGGCTCGGGCAGGGCCGCCATGGCAACCCGGCTGACGGCCATTGAAGTTGTGGCGGCTGCCACTGCAGTGGCAGCGCCAGTGAAAAAGGATCGGCGTTGCATATCAGTGACCTGCTTCGGCTTGTGCAGCGGGCGCTGCGCTGGTGTTGACGGTGGGGGTGGTTCCTGGCGATGTGCCTGTCAGGGCCAGGCGCAGATCGGTCTCGGCCAGCCAGAAGTCGCGCTGTGCCTCGGTGGCGGTCACCACCGCTTGCGTGGTGCTGCGGGCCTGGGCCAACAACTGCCACACACTCATGAACATGCCGTTGTAGCGGTAGACGGTTTCTTCCTGCATCAGCTTGGCCAAGGGCAGAACCTCGGCCTGCTGCTGCTGGGCCAGGTCGTAAGCCGTGCGGTAGGCCAGCCAGTTGCTGCGGGCTTCGCTGCGTGCGCGTATGGCGTTGTCGCGCAGCAGCGATGCGCTGCGCAGAACCTGGTTGCGTGCCATGCCGCGCGCGGCAAAGCCCCAGTCAAACAGCGGCAGCGGCACGTCGAACTCCCAGCCCTGGGTCTTGTCGCTGTGGCCGGTGGCGCGTTCAGTACTGGTGTTGTTGCTGTAGCTGGCGCCGATATCACCAAAGATGGTGCCAATCGTGGCCCAGCCCTGGCGGCCGGCGGTCACATCAAGGTCGCGGCGCAGAGCGCCCAGATCCAGCCGCTGACGCAGGGCGGTGGCTTCGGCGTCATCGCCGCCGCGCAGCTCGGTGGCTTTGGGCAAGGCGGGCAGTTGCTCGGGCAGCTTGTAGGCCAACTGCTCGCCCCACAGACCCATGCGGCGGGCCAGCTGCTCGCGTTCCAACTGGGCGTTCAGACGCGCGCGTGCCAGCTGGGCGGAGGCCTGCTGCTGCTGGGCCAGCTCTCTGGCCTGGTCCATCTTGCTGAAGTTGCCGACCTGGGCCATGCGGCGTGCCAGCTCGCCGCCCAGGGCCGCTGCCTCGTGCATGCGTTCGCTGGCGGCCAGAGCCTGCTCGGCGGCCACGGCGCGCAGCCACGCGCGGCGTGTGTCGGAGGCCAGCAGCAGCACCTGCTGGGCGGCCGTCAGCGTGGCCTGTTCCATCTGCCAGCCCTGCCAGCGGCTGCGCCAGGGCAGGGTGATGAGCTGCACCAGCCCAAAGCTGAGCTGGCGCTCGATTTCGCGCTCGTGGCCGTTGCGAAAGCGGCCGAAGGTAAAGCTGGGGTTGGGCAATGTCAGGACCTGCACGCGCTGCGCGTCGGCAATGCCGAGCTGCGCCAGCTGGGCCTGCAGACCGGGGTTATTGAGCAGGGCGATGCGCACGGCGGTGTCGGCATCGACAGGGGCTTTGAGCCAGTCGGCAATCTGGGTCTGCGCATCCTGCAGGGCTTGCGCGTCCGGCGACGGCAGTTGTGCACCCGCGGGCAGCCTGCCTTCGGTATGTCTGGCCACGTTGCTGCGCAGTCCGTCGGGTGAGATGCTGGCGCAGCCAGCCAGCGCCAGTGCGGCGAGCAATGGCGCGGCTTTGAATGCAAGGCGCTTCATGGCTGGACTCCATGATGGTGCTGATGTGCGGGCGCACCGCTGTCCGAGGCTGGGCCGGAGGCATTGCCCTGGGATTTCTCCCACCTGAGCACATCGCCATGGCCGCGCGGGAACTCGCCCACGGCAGCATTAGCGGCCTTCCAGTCGCCGGGTTGGTTCACGATGGCAGCACCGGCCGCGAGTGGCTGATGCTGCAGCGCCAGCGTAGGAGCGTCGGGATCGAAAACGCGGTTGCCCTTGGCTGGGGATTGGGCGGCCGGGGGAGCCAGCTCGGGCGTCTGAGCCAGGACTGGCGGGCTGACGCCGGCCATGAGCAAAGCCATGGCTGTCAAAGAAAGAGGATGCGCGTGGCGCATAGAGGATTCCTGTCGTCTAAAACCGGGAGAAGGTCCGCAGTCTTGAGCGTTTGACGGCTCGAAACTAGACAGCTAGCACGTGGCTGCTATCAAAATGCGGACGCACCTAGGGCGTCAGAGCGCAGAAATCGGTGGTTTGACGAGGTCGGCAGGCGCGGCGCTGGCAAAGCGCGCTGCACCATGGGCCGGCTGGGCGGCCAGAGGGAGGCTGGAGTGAAGTGTCAGCAATTCGGGGTTGGCCAGCGTCGAGTGGCAGATGCCGCAGGCCGTGCAATGGCCTTCATGCTGGTGGCAGTCGCTGTCGGCGGCATTGGCGCTGCAGCTGACGGCCCCTGCAGGGCCTGCCTTGTGGGACGCGGCCATGTCGTGATGCGGCTGTGCGTCGGCCGTGAGGCTTGCATGCGCGTGGTGCGAAGCCTCTGCCATGGCGGCCACTTCGTCCAGGCTTTGCGTCTGCACCAGCGCATGTCCCATGTGATGGGCCTGGTTGGTGTTCTGCTCCATGGCCATGGCATCGCCTGCCAGACCACGCAGGGCCAGCAGCAAAATCATGAACAGAGAGAAAAAGCGACGCATGGGGTGAATGATAGCGAAGGGCGGGTTTAGTTCCCCGCCCGGTGCAGTAAATCGTAAATTAGATAGCTGCTTGCGCTTGCCTATCAAGGGCTAAGGTCGAATTTCATGTATTTTCAGGCCTGTTCCCCCAATGGCGCAGGCGCAGGCCATTGGCGACCACCAGCAGGCTCACGCCCATATCGGCCAGCACGGCCAGCCACATGCTGGCATTGCCGCTGACGGCCAGAATGAAGAAGGCCAGCTTGATGCCCAGGGCCAGGCTGATGTTCTGCCAGAGCACGCTGTGCGCGCGCTGCGAGAGATCGACCACCTCGGGGATGCGGCGCAGGTCGTCGTTCATGAGCACCACATCGGCGGTCTCCATGGCCATGTCGGTGGCATGCATGCCGCCCATGGCAAAGCCTATATCGGCCTGGGCCAGCGCCGGCGCGTCGTTGATGCCGTCGCCTGTCATGGCCGTGGGGCCGATGTCGCGCTGCAGCTCGCTCAGGGTCTTGAGCTTGTCCTCGGGCAGCATATTGCCGCGTGCATCGCTGATGCCTGCTTCCGCGGCCACCGTGCGCACGGTGGCGCTGTTGTCGCCGCTGAGCACAATGGGTTTGACACCCAGCGCCTGCAACTGGGCCACGGCCGCCTTGGCCTGCGGGCGCAGCGGGTCGGCCACGGCAAACAGCGCCTGCACGCCCTGCTCGTTGGCCAGCAGGGTGACGGTGCGGCCCTGTTGCTCCTGCAGCATCAGTGCGGCCTGGAGTTCGGCACTGTCCCAGCCTTGCTCGCCCACCCAGCGCAGATTGGCCAGCGTCCAGCGTTCACCGTCGATCTGGGCCTGCACGCCGCGGCCGGGCAGGGCTTGCAATTGCTGTGCTTCGGCAAAGTCCTTGCCGACCTGGGTCTCCAGCCCCTGGGCAATCGCGCGCGAGACCGGGTGGTCGGAGCGCGATGCCAGCGCATAGGCGCGGGCTGCGGCTTCATCGCTGCTCGCGGCATTCCAGTTCTGCCAGTCCACCAGCTTGGGTGAGCCCGTGGTCAGCGTGCCGGTCTTGTCGAGTGCAATCGCCTTGAGCTGGCGAGCCGATTCCAGTGCGCTGCCTCCCTTGATGAGAATACCGCGCTTGGCAGCAGCCGTGAGCGCGCTGACCACGGTGACCGGGGTGGACAGCACCAGGGCACAGGGGCAGGCGATGACCAGCAGGGCCAGGGCCTGGTAAGCGGCCTGATGCCAGCTCCAGTCCAGCAGCCAGGGCGCGAGCAGGCCCAGGGCAATCGCCAGCACCAGCACGATGGGGGTGTAGACCTCGGCGAAGCGGTCGACAAAGCGCTGTGTGGGAGCCTTCGAGGACTGCGCCTGCTCCACGGCATGGACGATGCGCGCAATCAGGCTGTCGCTGGCCGGTGCAGTTACACGCAGGTGCAACTCGCCGTCCTGGTTGATGGAGCCTGCATACAGCTCGTCGCCCGGGCCTTTGTGCGCCAGCGCGCTCTCGCCCGTGATGGGGGCCTGGTTGACCGAGCTTTCGCCCTCGGTGACCAGGCCGTCGAGTGGGACGCGAGCGCCTGGCGTCACACGCAGCACGGCGCCTAAAGGCACCTCGCTGGCGGCCATGCGCACAGTGCTGCCGTCGGGCTGCAGCACATCGGCGGTCTCTGGCGCCAGCTGCAGCAGATTGCGGATGGCCAGGCGGGCCTTGTCCATGGCTTGGTCTTCGATGCGCTCGGCCGCCGCATAGAGCGCCATGACCATGGCAGCTTCGGGCCACTGGCCGATGATGAAGGCGCCCGTGACGGCCACGGCCATCAGGGCATGAATGCCGAGCTTGAAGCGCAGCACATCCTTGAGGCCGGCCTTGTAGACGCCCAGGCCGGACAGCGCTATGCCCAGCACGGCCAGTGCCATGCCCAGATATTGAAGCGTGGAGTTGGCGCCGTCGCCGCCAAACCAGTGGCAGGCCTCTGCCGCCAGAGCTGCGGCCAGAGCGGCATAGATGCGCGGCCAGCCGGGCAGCACGCCATGGTCGTGAGCATGGTCATGACCGTCACCCTCATCGTGAGCCTGGCTCTTGGCTGGCTCGCTGATGGAAAACGGTGCGCAGCAGCCGGTTCCGCAGGCCGATGTGGCTGTGGCGGCAATAGGTTTCGACGTGGCTGGCACATGTTCATGCGGATGTGCATGATCGTGATCATGTGAATGACCATTGTGGCCGCCGCCATGGGCGTGGGTGGACAGGCTTTCTTGCTTCATGGCAGTATTGAAAACAATAAAGTCACTTCAAGGTCAAGCATGTCCCTCGATTCGCACGATATTCCGCGCTGGCGCATTGGCGAGGCGGCCAAGCGTTCCGGCATTGCTGCGGCCAATATCCGCTACTACGAAAAGGAGCAACTGCTCTCGCCCGGCATGCGCGAGGACAATCAGTACCGGCTCTACACCGATGGCGATGTTCACAGGCTGCGTTTTATTCGGCTGTGCCGGGCCATGGATATGTCGCTCGACGAAGTGCGTACCCTGCTGGCGCTCGATGGTGCGCGCAAGGCCGATTGCGTGGCTGCCAACAAAACCCTGGACGCCCATCTGGGTCATGTGCGCGAGCGGCTGGCCGAGCTGCAGGCTCTGGAGCATGAGCTCATGCAGCTGCGCAGCCAGTGCGACGGCTCGGACAGCTTTTGTCACATTATCGAGGCCTTGCATGCACAGGCCGATGAGCCCTTGCCCGAAGGCTTGCAGGGCAGTGCTGCGGCAAAGCGCCATGTCTGACAGGCGGCAACCGTGGCGGCTGCGCCCGTACCCTGAAGTGGACGCTATCATTCCTGCATGAGCTGGAGTGAAACCACCATCAAGCTGCCGGGGCGGATCTGGGCCGCGCTGGGCGCGCAGGCCCTGGCGTGGTGGCGCAGCATTTATCTGACAGCCGTGCTGCTGGTGCTGGTCAGCTCGCCGTCGAGCTACCGGAAGCGTGGGCGGGCCATACTGGCCCAGCAGATGTTTGCGCAGACCGCCCCCATACTCACAGGCTTTACCGCGCTGGCGGCCCTGCTGTGTGCGGTGATTGCGCGCATCGTCATTGTCACTGCACAAAGTTACGGCCTGTCGCGCTATGCGCTGGATCTGGTGGTGCGGGTGATGGTGATCGAGCTGATACCGCTGACGGCTGCACTGTTTGTGGCCATGCGCTGCACCATTCCAGCCGGCGTGCAGGTGGTGCAGATGCGTATGCAGGGCCAGCTCGCGAAGTGGAAGACGCAAGGCATTGACCCCGTCCGTGCGGCGCTGGTGCCGCGTGCGGCGGCGGGCGTGTTTGCCGCAATCACACTGGCCGCACTCAGCTGCATCGTTGCCTTGGTCACCGTGTATCTGAGCGTCTACGGCTTCAGCCTGGCCGGGTTTGGTGCGTACACACGCATCTTTGGCCAGATCTTCACACCGTCGCTGACGCTGGTGTTCGTGCTCAAGACCTGGTTTTTCAGCCTCACGGTGGCCGTCATGCCGCTGGCCTCTGCCATGTACACGCCGGTTGCGCGACACAGGCAGGGCGGGGCGGAGCTGGGTGGCTTTGCACGCATGTTTGCCGTGTTGCTCCTGATCGAGGTGATCTCGCTCATGGGCAACTATTACTGAAAAGGATGGAGCCATGAGCGAAACGCCGATGGCCGAGGAGCAACTGATCGACGAGGAGTTGCTCAGCCTCAAACCCGTCGCGCATCTGCGCGCCAAGGCAGCCGCGCTGCTGGCGCTGACCCTGGTATTGATTCTGAGTGCGGCCGCTTATCTGCTCTACGCGCGCGGAGTGTTCGAGCCTACGCAGCGTCTGGTGCTGACGGCCGATGACTCCGAGGGCGTGATCGTAGGCATGGACATGACGTTCTCGGGCTTTCCCATAGGCCGCGTGCGCAAGATAGAGCTGGCCGAGGACGGCTCGGTTCGCATTCTGGTCGATGTGACCGAAAAGGATGCCCACTGGCTGCGCCAGTCCAGCGTGTTCACGCTGGTCAAGGGACTGGTGGGCGGAACCACCATCAAGGCCTATACGGGCATGCTGGGCGATGCGCCGCTGCCGCCGGACTCTGTGCGGCCCGTGCTCAGCGGCGACGCCACGGCAGAGCTGCCCCAGATCATCAATTCCGCCAAGGAGGTGCTGGCCAATGTGGCGGCACTGACCGCCACGGATTCGGCATTGGGCGGATCGCTGGCCGAAGTGCGCAAGCTGGCCGAGCGCATGCAGGGTCAGGGAGGGGTTCTCGGAGCGGTACTGGGCAGCGACGAGGAAGCGAAGAAGGTCGGCCAGATGCTGGAGCGCGCCAACTCCCTGCTCGGACGCATGGACCGCATGGTGGCGCGCGCTGACAGCCAGGTCTTCGATGCAAACGGCGTCATGCCCCAGGTCAAGGCCACCATGGAGCAGCTCAACGGCTTGCTGGCCGATACGCGCAAAAGCATGGCCAAGGTCGACGCCGTACTGGCCGATATGCAGGTGGTGGGCAGCAATGCCCGTGAGGCCTCGACCGACCTGGGTGCGCTGCGCGCCGAGGTCGAAAGCAATCTGCTGAGGCTGGAGTCTGTGCTCAACGATCTGCAGCGCAAATGGCCGTTTTCCCACAAGCCGGAGTTGAAGCTGCCATGACGCAAAAAATCAATCAAAAACAGAATCTGGGTCAATGTGGGAGAGTGATAGCTGCTATATCTGTCATAGCGATTTCAGCCTGTGGCAACCAAGCCCCGGCACCGGATTGGGCCTTGAGTGCCGAAGCTGCAGCACAAAAAGCCACTCAGGCCTATTTGCAGGGGCATCAGCGTGTGGAGGCGCTGCAGTGGCAGAAGGCGCGCGATGCCGTGGCCAGCACCGGTCAGCCCGCACAGGCCGCCAAGCTGGAGCTGATGCGCTGCGCGGCGCAGGTGGCCAGCCTGGACTGGAACAGTTGCCCGGCCTATGAGGCGCTGGCGCAGGATGCGGGCAAGCCAGAGCAAGCCTATGCCCGCTATCTGCAGGCGAGTCCGCAAGCCGGTGATATAGAGCTTTTGCCCGAGGCGCAGCGTGCCGTGGCGCGGCAACTGCTCGGTGGCGGCGCAGGTGGTACTGCCGTGGCTGAGATCAAGGATCCGCTATCGAGACTGGTGGCTGCGGGTGTGCTGCTGCGTGGCGGCGCTGCGGTGCCTGACCTACTGCGGCAAGGCGTCGATACCGCTTCGGAGCAAGGCTGGCGCAGGCCTTTGATGGCCTGGCTTCTGCTGCAACTCAAGGCAGCGCAGCAGGGCGGCGATGTGGAAAAGCAGGCGCAGCTGCAGCGTCGGCTGAAGCTTCTGGAGACATCCGCACCCAAGTGAATAGGCCGGCCACCGGATTGAAAATGAAAAAGCGAGGCCTGGGCCTCGCTTTTGAGTGGATGGCGAGCCAGAGGCTCGCTCAAACCCGGTGCTTAGAAGCGGTGACGGATACCGGCGATCAGGCTGGTGCCGGTCTTGGGATTGGCATCGGTCACGCGGTCATACATCAGAGCGGTGTAGACATCGGTGCGCTTGGACAGGAAGTGGTCGTAGCCCAGGGTCGCTGTGGTGCGGGTGGCGTCGGTGGCCGCTTCGTACTTGGTGCGGGCCACGGCGGCCTTGACAGTACCGGGGGTACCGGAGACAGGAATGTCCAGACCCAGCGAGTAGGTCTTGCTCTTGCTATCCAGATCCTTGACCTTGGCCTGGCCGTAGGTGGCGTAGAGCTTCACGACGTTGAAGTTGTAGCTGCCGCCGACCATCCAGTCGCTCTTGGTGGGCATGACTGTGCCGCTGCCGGGGTTGGTGATCTGGTCGCGCTCGTAGAAGGCCGTCAGGCTCAGAGGACCGTTGAAGTACAGGGCGTTCACGCCGACGTTCTTCTTGCTCTTGTTGCCAGGAGTCGTTTGCTCGCCGAACTGGTAGTAGACATTGGCAGTCAGACCGCCGAAGCTAGGTGTCGTGTAGACCAGCATATTGCTCCAGCCGGTGTCGGCGGGCGTTGTCAGGCGGTTGCCGCCCCAGGCTGCGGTGGGCGTGTTCGCGTGCAGCACCAGAGGCGAGATGGTGAACGAATCGCCGAAGGGGTTGGTCAGAATGGTGGGCAGGAAGTTGGGCGCCTTGTCGCGGCCCAGGCCGATGCGGCCGAAATTGCCGTTCAGGCCGATGTTGGCATCGCGCGAGAAAAAGGTATCGCCGGGGAAGCGGCCGGGTTCACCCGTGTCCATGCGCATGAAGGCGGTGAGGTTGAAATCGACCTTCAGGCCGCCGCCCAGGTCTTCCGTGCCCTTCAGGCCCCACCAGGAAGTGGTCATGCCGCCGGAGCCAACAACGCCCTTGCGATCCTGGCCGGCCATTTTGACCGAGCCGGCATACATATCGGCCAGTCCGGTCAGTTGCACATTGCTCTGGGCAAAAGCGGCGCCGGAGCAGGCCAGGGCTGCAGCCATGGCGATAAAAGCAGTCTTCATGAGTGTCCTCTCGAGTTAGATATTGGATTTACGTTTTGAAATATAGCGGGGGTTTGTATACAGCTTGCTCTGCAGTTCCGCGGATGCCGATGAAATCATCTTTTCAGCGATATGACAGTGGTTTTTTTACCTCAAGGACTCAGGGAAATCTCTTGTATGCACCGTGTTGGTGCTATCGATATTGCCGTACAAAGCGGCTGGGTGAAGCCAGCTGAGCGAGAGTGAGTACTGAGGGTTTCGTGATCAAGGAATAACAGTCATTCCTGGTGGACCAGGTTTGATCAGGAGGTTCGGGGATGACCGCGTCAGCGGATGGAACAAGAGTGACTCGGCGATGGATGCCTGCCTGGAATCGCTGAAGCGCCCACTCTTGTCGTTCCCTTGGGCAGTCCTGGTCAGTCTGCGCAGGGCTTGCAATTGACCGGAGTATGCTGAGCGCTTGTGCGGCCGGGCGTGCGTTGATATCAGGCCTGCAGCTTTCAGCACCAGTTCAATACTTTTTTGAAAAAAGTGCGCGTTTTCCCCGGGGAGGGTGTTTTTCCTCCCTATAATTCATCCCATCGACACGGAATGTAGCGCAGCCTGGTAGCGCACTTGCATGGGGTGCAAGGGGTCGCGAGTTCGAATCCCGCCATTCCGACCAAATTGAAAAGGCCTGTGATGAAAATCACAGGCCTTTTTCAATGTCGCTGCGAGGTTTGCTATGAAACCTGCAGCGCCAGATGACCATCGTGGCTAATAACCGAGCAACTGCTTGAGTTGCAGCCTTCCCAAAAGATGGTCGAAAATCGGTTACAATAGCGTCATCAACACGGAATGTAGCGCAGCCTGGTAGCGCACTTGCATGGGGTGCAAGGGGTCGCGAGTTCGAATCCCGCCATTCCGACCAATCTAAAAGGGCTCCTAACTGTAAAGTTAGGAGCCCTTTTTCTATCCAGATCGCATGATGTCGTACGACTATTCAGGGCGATGGCTCGAAGAGAGATAGAAGTGCTGTCTCAACCTCTGCTGTCGCACTCCTAGCCTTTGCGGGAACGAAAAAGCAGCCACAGCAGATACACCCCACCCAGCAAGCCCGTCACCAGCCCAATAGGCAGATGCAGGCGCACCGGCGCCCACTGGCTGAGCAGGTCGGCCGCCAGCAGCAGTACGGCGCCCATGGCTGCGGCCGTGAACAGAGGTACATCAGGTGACAGGCCCAGGCGCCTGGCCACCTGGGGCGCTGCCAGCGCGATGAACGCGATGGGCCCGGCCGCCGCCGTGGCGATGGCCGTCAGGGCAACGGCGCACATCACCATGATCAGCCGGGTGCGCGCTACGTTGACGCCGAGCTGGGTGGCGGCGTCATCGCCCAGTTCCAGAAGGTTGATGCGGCGGGCACACAGCAGCACGACCGGCACGATGGCGACGAAGCTGAATGCGGCTGGCACGACATGCGCCCAGGTCCGCGCACTGAGCGAGCCGGCCAGCCAGCGCTGTGCGGAGACGGCCCGGTCCAGATCGCCCATGACCAGCAGGATGGTGTTCAGGCCCGAGAGCGTGGCCCCTACGCCTATGCCCACCAGCACCAGCCGGTAGCCCCCTGCCACGCGCCGGCCGCTGGACAGCGCGAGCACCACCGCCGCCGTGGCCATGCCCGACAGCACGGCGGCCAGCGATATCCACAGTGGCCCGGCATCGCCCAGTACGATCAGCGCAATTGCCCCGCTGGCTGCGCCCGTGGTGAAGCCGATCACGTCCGGCGAGCCCAGCGCATTGCGGGAGACGGACTGGAAGATGGCACCGGCCATGCCCAGCGCCGCACCCACGAAGACCGCCGTGAGCACGCGCGGCAGCCGCACGCGCAGAACCACGCGCTCGGCGGCGGGGTTGGCGCCCGTGCCCAGCAGACTGTCCAGCACCTCGGTCGGACTCAGCGACAGGGTTCCCGTGCCCAGCAGCAACACACCCAGCATCAGGGTCAGCACGACCAGTGCCATGCCCACGGCCAGCGGCCTTGGCCGCCAGCGGAACGAATATGGGCCCCAGCGCAGTACCGAAGTCTTCACGGACGCCTTCATAGCCTGCTCAACCGGTTTCTGCACGCCACCCAGACAAAGAGCGGCCCGCCGATCAGGCAGGCGACGATGCCCGCAGCCACTTCGGCAGGCGCTGCGACGACGCGGCCGAGCACGTCGGCACCCAGCAGCAGCACTGCAGCGTAGAGCGCGGACAGCGGCAGGATCCAGCGGTAGTCGGGCCCGGACGAGAGGCGGGCCAGATGCGGGGCCACCAGGCCGACGAAGGCGATAGGACCCACGGCTGCCGTGGCTGCACCGGCCAGCAGCATGACCGCCAGGCAGGCCAGTTGAGCGGTGGCGCGGACATTGACGCCCAGCGCCAGGCCCAGGTCATGGCCCAGCGCCATGGCGTTGAGCTGGCCGACAATGGCCCAGGCCGCCGCCAGCCCCGCGGCCACGGCGGCCACCAGCACGGCGGCGCCGGCGTAGCCGCTGCCCTCCAGTGAACCGGCCGCCCAGTGTCGGAAGCCGTCAAAGACTTCCGGGGGCGCATTGAGTAGGATGATGCCCGCGCTGGAGGTGAGCATGACGGACAGGCCGGCCCCGGCCAGCACCAGGTGCACGGGGTGCGTGCCCGCCCCCCGGGACTGACCGAACGCGAAGACGGCCGCGCCGGCCAGCCCCGCTCCCGCAAAGGCGCACCAGACATACTGGGCCACGGTTGTCAGGTCGAAGGCCGTCATGCCGATCAGCACGGCCAGGGCTGCGCCGGCATTGACACCCAGCAGGCCCGGCTCGGCCAGGGGATTGCGGGTCACGGCCTGCATGAGCGCGCCAGCAACACCCAGGGCCATGCCGGCCAGGATGGCAACCACGGTACGCGGCACGCGCAGCAGGCTGACGACCAGGTGCCGGTCATCGCCCAGGTCGGGCGCGCGCAGCGCGGCGAGGATATCGGCCAGCGCGATGTCGCGCGAGCCCACGGTGATACTGAGCACGGCGACGATACCCAGGGCCAGCGTGCCGCCCGCCAGGCCCAGGCTGCGCCTGCGGCGCAGGTGCGAGTGTGGAGCGGGCCGAGCTACCGCGCTCTGGAGCAATGCGCGCATGGCTCAGTGGAAATGGCTGGCCACTGCATCGACCATCTGTTGCCCGGAGTAGTAGTCGATGCGAAACGATGTCGGCCCCAGCGAATAGACGCGCCGACCGGCGACGGCGGGAAGGTTGGCCAGCAGCGGGTCGTCCAGGAAGGCCTGGACATCGCTTTGCGAGGCACCCAGCAGAAAGACGGCATCCCCGGTGATGGCGGCCGACAGGTTTTCGCGGGAAATGAATTCAAAGTCCGAGGAACGCGTCACCTGAGCGGCCAGCGTGGGCGGAAGGCCTTCCACCTTGAAGCCCAGCGCGGCCAGCAGTCGTGCATGCGGGCTGGCGGCTCGGCCTATTGAGTAGCTGCCGGCCAGGTTGTAGGCGACGATGCTGACCGGCTTGGCGGGAGGCGTGATGGATGCGGCGGCCTGGGCGACGTGGGCATCGAAGCGGGCAATCGCCGCCGCAGCCTCCTTCGTGCGACCGGTGATGCTGCCCAACTGTGTGGCGATGTCCTGCCAGGACTGGCTGGAGTAGTCGACCACGACCATGGGAACGCCCTGGGCCTGCAGCTCGGAACGGTGCTGGGCCACGCTGTCGGCGCCGGTGGCAGAGGCCACCAGCAGATCAGGGTTGGCGCCCAGGACGGCTTCGATGTCGAACTGCAGGTTGCGGTAGAGCACCTGTACGCCACGCTCGTCGGCAACGTGGGCCCATTGCGAGAAAAAGCCCTTGTCGTCGGTCAACCGGCTGGGCGTGGTGGCTGCGGTTGCCGCCACGGGGGCATCGATGGCCAACAGGATGCCCGTCACGCTGGGCGAGGTGGACACGATGCGCTGCGGTAGAGAAGCCTGCTGCGTGGCGCCGGCCTCGTGGACGGCGTTGCGCTGCATGAGCGCGATACCGGCCAGCACGGACAGTGCAGCAGCCGCCCCCAGGGCGGTAAGTTTTAGTCTGTTCATATCGATCTGACCGTGACAGGGCCGAGTACACCAAGGCCAAGGTTCTTCAGGGTATTCCTCATTGTAGAATGCATTCCGAATTTGTAATGCCTAAGAACCTATTGCTTGTGGGGCATGACCGGCCATGACATATCGACTGAGTGCTGATGCAGTGACGCTGCGCTACGGCGAGCGCACCATTTCGCAGGGCCTGTCCCTTGCTGTTCCCGATGGCTCCTTTTCCGTCATCGTGGGGCCGAACGCCTGCGGCAAGTCCACCCTGCTGCGCGCGCTCTCGCGCCTGCTGGCACCGACCATAGGGAGGGTCATCCTGGATGGCAGGCATATCGCGCAATGGCCTGCCAAGGAGGTTGCGCGGCGCCTGGGATTGCTGCCGCAAAGCGCGATCGCGCCCGAGGGCATCACGGTGGCAGACCTGGTGGCGCGTGGGCGCTACCCCCATCAGTCTTTCCTGAAGCAGTGGACGGATGTCGACGAGCAGGCGGTGGCCGAGGCCATGCAGGCCACTGATGTGATGGCCCTTTCGGACCGGCTTCTGGACGAGTTGTCAGGCGGGCAGCGCCAACGTGTGTGGATTGCGATGGTGCTGGCGCAGCAGACGCCCATCCTGTTGCTGGACGAGCCCACGACGTTTCTGGACATTGCACACCAGATCGAGTTGCTGGAGTTGCTGGCGGACATCAACCGGACCGGCCGCACCGTGATTGCGGTGCTGCACGATCTCAACCAGGCCTGCCGTTACGCCTCACACCTGATCGCCATGCGCGACGGGCGCATCGCCGCACAGGGCAAGCCCGAAGCGATCTTTACCGAGCAATTGGTCGAGGAGGTGTTCGGCCTGTCATCGGTGATCATTCCTGACCCTGTGACCGGGACTCCCCTGGTGGTGCCAAGAGGGCGCAAGGCAATGCATGCCATGGAAGGCTGAAGCGCCTGGGTATCTTCCTGCGCGTCGCTTCTAGGGAGAGTCTGAGCCAAAGGCTCGTCCGCCTGTGGCCTGGTTGATCAGGCTGGCTTCGCGCAGCAGCGCATGCCTGTCGTCGGGCGACTTGAGCTGGCCCAGGTCAGAGACAGTGGTGACCGCGCAGGCGATCTCATGCTGTGCGTCGAACACCGGTGCTGCCTGGCCCGTGACGTTGGACAGAAGGTGGCTGGTCAATTCGGACCAGCAGCGCTCGCGCACTTCATCAAGCACGGCCTTGGTCGGTGGCTTGCCGCGGAAATGGGCGGGTTGCTGGCGGCGCGCGGCGTCGATGGTGGCCTTGGGCAGGAAGGCCTGGAACACCAGACCGCAGGCGGTGTTGTCTATGGGAAGGATGTCGCCAAGCGCCAGCGGATTGATAGAGAAGTAGGCGCTTCGGTACCAGCGTACCAGGGTCGGCCCGCGGTCGGTCCAGATGGCCACGCCGCCGCTGAGCGCGTGCTGGTGTGTCAGCGACTTCATATGCTGCGCCGCAATTTCCACCGCATCCACGCGCTTGAGCGCGCCAATGCCGATGCTCAGTGCCGCGCTGCCCAGGTCGTAAAGGCCGCTGGCCGGGTCCTGTCTTGCCAGACCTTCCTTGACCAGGCTTTGCAGGTAGCGGTGGGCCGTGGAGCCCCCCGTTCCGGTGCGCCTTGCCACCTCGCCAAGCGCCAGCTCGCTTTCGGCATTGGCCAGGACCATGAGGAAGCGGGCGGCGATCGAGACCGACTGGATGGTGCCGGAGCGCTTCTCCCCGGCGGTTGTCTGAGGTGTTGTTGTTTTCAAAGGCTCGGCTTCCTTGCCTGTACTTGGAGCATCGCAGGTGGGCGCCCGGGCGCCGCTGGTCTCGATGATACCGGCTCCTTTCGGGTGGAAGGCACCCCCGGTACGCATACATCTTTTCAGTGTTGTTCTTGTTTTCCGCAGATGGGAATGAATTCCTGATGGTGGAATTTCTATGCATCATGCTGTAACATAAAAACAAGAATCATTCTCATTAAAGGAAGATGCCGTGAAACTGTGTTTGCATCGCAGGCTCCCCTCCCGGGCGGGCGCTGTCGTACTCTCTACCTTGATGGCGCCAGCCGGCGTCTTCGCGCAGGGTGTGTCGGGCTCCGAGGAGGAAACCGCCACGCTTGACGTGGTCGTGGTCAGCGGTGAAAAGGTCAGGCGAGAACTCAAGGACACGGCATCCTCCGTATCGGTCAAGTCTGGCAAGGACATCGAGAAGGAGGAGAGCGGCAATGCCTCGGTCCACGAGGTGCTGCATGACGTGCCCAACGTGGTCTACACCGACACGGTGGGTGCACCCATCATTCGCGGGCAGGACACGCAGGGCCCCAACAACGGGCAGAACGTCTTCTGGGGCGGTACGGTACCGCGCGCCACCATCAATCTCGATGGCCATTACCTCAATTACAACGAGATGTTCTTCGGCGCGACCTCGGTCTGGGATGTGGAGAGCATCGAGGTGTTCCGCGGTCCTCAGACCACCTCGCAGGGCGCAAATGCGATAGCGGGCGCAATCATCGTCAATACCAAGGATCCGAGCTTCAAGCCCGAGGCGGCCTATCAGCTGGAGGCCGGCAACTACAACTCGCGCCGCGCCTCCATCGCCGTCTCCGGCCCCGTGGGCGAGGAGCTGGCCGCGCGGCTTGCCGTGGACTATGCGGGGCGCGACACCTTTATCGACTACAACAATCCGCGGTTCCAGCAGGGCCAGGCCAACCAGGATTTCCGTGCGCTCAACGCGCGCCTGAAACTCCTGTGGCTGCCAAACAGCATCCCCGGCCTGGAAGCCAAATTCACCTACTCGCACAACGACAGCAACCGCCCGACCCAGGAGGCCGCTTCAGCACCGTTCAGCGGGCTCAAGCACTGGACGACGACCATGCCCAGCTGGAAGCAAAAGACCGATACCGGCATTCTCGATCTGAGCTACGAACTGAGCAACGGCCTGCGGCTGGTCAACCAGGCCCAGTATTCGCGCTCGTCCGTGCAGCGCTACACAGGTATTTCCGGCGAGGGTGATGCCGATATCCGCCAGAATAATTTCTCCAACGAATTCCGCGCCTTCGTGGGCAACGAAAAAGCTCGCCTGAGCGGCTTCGGCGGCATCTATTACGCCCGTACCAGCACTGACGAAAGCCTGCTGCTGCGCGGCCTGTCCGCCTTCGATGACACGAAAAAGAACCTGGGTGTCTTCGGCGAGCTGAACTTGCGCCTGACCGATCGTTGGACCCTGAGCAGCGGGCTGCGCTACCAGCAGGACGAGGTGGTGCGCAACGGCAGCTCGGTGCTGGCGCCCACCCCCCTGGATTACACCAAGACCTTCTCGGCCCTGTTGCCCAAGATCTCGTTGGCCTATGCAGCCACGCCACGCTGGACGGTGGGTGCCTTGGTCAGCCGTGGCTACAACCCGGGCGGCGTATCGCTAAACCTCACCAGCCGGCAATGGGCCTATTTCAAGAAGGAATCGATCTGGAATTACGAGCTGTTCAGCCGCACCGGCCTGCTCGATGACAGGCTGATGCTCAACACCAATCTGTTCTACATGGACATGCGGGATGCGCAGTACAACATTCCGGTGGTGATCTCGCCGGGCGTGGCTCAGTCCTACACCATCAACGCCGAGAAGGCCCATGCCTACGGCTTTGAGCTGGGCGCCGACTACCGCGCGCTGGACAATCTGAGGATCAAGGCCGGCGCCGGCGTGTTGCGCACGAGGATCGAGGAGATGAGCAGCAACCCCGGCTACGAGCACAACCGCTTCGCCCGCTCGCCCGGCTACACCGTCAGCGTCGGCGTGAGCTGGGATGCCACTCCCCGGTTCAATGTCTCGGCTCAGGTGCGCCACCTGGACGGCTACTACTCCGATACAGCCAACACCCGTGCCTATGTGGTTGGCTCCAACACCATCACAGACCTGCGCATGAGCTACGCGTACAACGCGCACGTGCAGCTGTACGGCTACATCAAGAACGTCTTCGACAGGCGGGCACCCACTTACCTGCAGCAAAACCGCGGCATCGGCGGCATCGAGGCCAGCATGACGGCGCCGCGCATGATCGGCGTGGGCGTACGCGGAACGTTCTAAGAGGGGAAGGATGCAAGCATGACAAAGCGCAAACCACTGCACATCGGCCTTTCGCTGGCCCCCACCTGGCTGAGCGGCGATGCCTGGAGGCGGCCCGGCAGCAATATCGAAGGGCTGTACTCCAGCGACTTCGCCCTTGACCTGGCCCGGCGCGCCGAGGCCGCGCACCTGGACTTCGTCTTCCGGCCCGACGTGAGCTTTCTGCCCATGGAGGTTCTGGAGACGGGCGCCGGCTTCGCCAGCCTGGACCCCACGGTATTGATGGCCGCGCTTGCGCGCGAGACTTCGCGCATCGGCCTGGTGTCCACGGTATCGACCACGTTTTTCCCGCCCTATGCGGTCGCGCGCCAGCTCCAGTCGCTGCACTGGATCAGCAAGGGCCGCGCCGGCTGGAACATCGTCACCGCCTTGCAGGGCCACGAGAATTTCGGACTGCAGGCCATGCCCGACGCCGACGAACGCTATGCACGGGCTGCCGAGTTCACAGAGGTGGTGCGCCGGCTGTGGGATAGCTTTCCCAACGAGGCCTTGAAGATCGACCGGGGCAGCGGCCGCTATGCCGATGCTTCACTGGTGCGCCCCATAGACCACGAGGGGCCGCATCTGAAGGTGCGTGGCCCCCTGAACCTGCCCGCCTTCGGTGGCCCGCGAATTCCGCTGGTTCAGGCAGGCGCATCCAGTACCGGGCGCGATTTTGCGGCGTCCGTGGCCGACATCGTCTTCGCGCCCACGCCCGACCTCGACGCGGCGCTGGAACTGCGCCGGGACCTGTCCGTGCGCGCGCAGCGCCATGGCCGCCAGGCCCAGGATGTGCGCCTGCTGCCCGGCCTGAGCCTGTACCTGGCCGACAGCCGCGAACAGGCGCGGGAGATGTTCAGGCAGACCCATGGCCGCGTGGACCGGGACCGCAAGCTGGCCTCGATCAAGGCCATGATCGGTCTGGACCTCACGGACTGGCCTGCGGACCGACCGATTACCGGAGCTGACCTGCCGGTGCCTGTGGCGACGCCCTCCAGCCGCACGCATGCGGGCCTGCTCAGGCGCCTGATCGAGCGCGAGTCACTGCGGATCGACGAGTTGCTGCTGCGGCCGGAGATCCTCTCGGCTGCGCACTGGCAGGTGGTCGGCACGGTGGACGATGCCGTCGAGCAGATCGTCGAATGGAGCGCCACCGGCGCCATCGACGGCTTTCTGGCCGCGCCCGGCGGCTCCGTCGAGTCCCTGCATTGCGTGCTGGAACAGTTGGTGCCCCGCCTGGTGGAAGCCGGCCTGTTCCGCTCCCGCTACACAGGCACCACGTTCATGGAGCACCTTGAAGAGTCGCGTCAGGAGCGTGTTCATGCTGCAGCCTACCCATCTGCTCGCTCGTAGCGGCGATCACGCAGCTTCGTTGCCGCAGTCACGCCCGTCATTGGCCGCAATACTCTGTGGGTCAAACCCTCCCTGGGCATGCAGTTCGAGTCGGCTACCTGTGGATCAGGACATTCTTTGTTACGTTGGCGCTTGCCAATGAGATACGGAGAGAAAGCATGGCGAGAGCATTGCTGTGCTTGGGAGTCACACCAGCGCAGCCCGCCAATGCCGCGGCGGCCGCTGATGCGCTGCGCTACCGCGTGAAGGCGCAGCACTTGACGTCGAGCAACTGGTGACTCGGTTTTCTGCTGCCCTTGATGTTGATCATCGTGCGGCCTTGGCGTTTTATGTTCATCGGCGCAGGCGCGCAACTTTTCCCGGATGTGCTGTCACCTTCCCAGCCCGCGGCCGGCACCTGCGTGTAGGCCATCGGGATATTGCTGGCGTCGCGGGCTTCCATGTGCTTGCACAGGCACTCGCCCGCAACGGGTTCATGTACCAGTGCTTGTCTTGGTGTCCCCAGGCGGCCTTGTCCAGCCTGCCCACATTGTCGCCCGGCTCACGCGGGTCGGCCTGGTTGCTTCCGCGCCGGTTCCCGGCGCGACAGGCTCCAGCATGTCGATGCACGCGACCGATGCCGTGGCCAGAGCAGGCATTGTTGGGGGCAGACACTTGCCCTAGCTGTTGGTCTTTTCTGCTCTGTGGCGTGTGTTGTCCAGAACCAAGCATTGGCGGCAGCATTTGCCTGCACACGCTTCGTGGAACGGTGCTGTGAGCTGCTCTAGACCTGCGGCTCCGGCCTGAGCCACAGCCAGAGCAATACGCAGGCCATGATGCTCAGCGTCATGGCCGTGAGCCATGGCTTGTACGAGAAATACAGAATCAGCAGGCTGCTGGCGCCCATGCTGACGGTTGCCGTCCATTTGGCTCGGCGGCTGACCTTGCCGCCAGTGTCCCAGTTGTGCAGCAGCGGGCCGAACACTCGGTGAGCATAGAGCCAGCGATGCAGTCTGGGTGAGCTGCGCACAGCCGCCCAGGCGGCCATCAATATGAATACCGTGGTGGGCATGCCGGGAACCACGGCGCCTATCAGCCCCAATATCACGCAAACCAGCGCAAAGGCAATGAGCAGATAGCGCAGCGGCGCGGAAAGCTGCTTGGATTCCAGGTGCGGTTCTTCGCGAGGGGTTTCGGGCGGTGGTGGCAGATCGTTCATGAGGCAGAAGGTGGGCCGCAGAAGCTGGTGAAGCTGCAGCCTGGCACGGCTCCCATATTAGTCAGCATTGCAGACCGCTCGGGCTTTGTGGCTGCGATGCTGGCGGTATTTGTCACGTCCTTGTCCCTGCTTGCGTGGAGTGAAACCGCATAATCGGTGCGCATGGCCTGGCGACCGATTGGCGACCAGCATGGAATTGATTCAAGGAGCAAGACAATGACCCCCACCCCGAGCGCCGATATGTCCGATGTGATTGCCGAAGTCCGTGGCAAGCTGGGCATGATTACGCTCAACCGGCCCAAGGCGCTCAACGCGCTGTCTCTGGGCATGGTGCGAGATCTGCTGGGTACTTTGCTGGCCTGGCAAAAAGACGACTCGATTCTGGGCGTGGCCATTCGTGGCAGCAACAAGGAAGGGGTGTTCGGGGCGTTCTGCGCCGGTGGCGACATTCGTTTCCTGCACGCGGCCGGCAGCAGCGGCAATCCGCAGCTCGAAGATTTCTTCACCGAGGAATATGCGCTCAACCACCTGATTCACAGCTTTGGCAAGCCCTATATCGCTTTCATGGATGGCATCGTCATGGGCGGCGGCATGGGCATCAGCCAGGGCGGCTCGCTGCGTATCGTGACCGAGCGCACCAAGATGGCAATGCCCGAGACGGCCATTGGCCTGTTCCCCGATGTAGGGGGGGGCTATTTCCTCTCGCGCTGCCCCGGTGCCGTGGGCGAATGGCTGGCCTTGACCGGCGACACTATAGGCGCGGGCGATGCCCTGGCTTTTGGTCTGGCCGATGGCTGCATTCCTGCCGAACAGCAGGCAGAGCTGTGGGAGACCCTGGCAACCACGGATTTTGCCAATGTGGAGGCGCTTAATGCCGTGGTGCGCTCCCGCTTTGTGAGCACCGAGCCCAAGACAACCGCTCACCGCGCGGAAATCGATGCCTGTTTTTCTCAGCCCACGGTGGCTGCTGTTGTGCAGGCCTTGCAGGCTGGCAGCGAATGGGCCCAGGCCGAGGCTGCCACGCTGCGCAAGCGCTCGCCCCTGATGCTGCATGTGGTGCTCGAGCAAATCCGCCGTGCGCGCCAGATGGATCTGGCAGAGGACTTGCGCATGGAGCGCGATATGGTGCGTCACTGCTTTTATCTGCGTCCGGGCCGCAGCGAGACCGTGGAGGGCATCCGCGCATTGGCGGTGGACAAGGATCACAGCCCGCGCTGGAATCCCGCCAGCATCGAAGAGGTGAGCGATACCGAGTGGCAGGCGTTCTTTGACAGCCCCTGGCCTGCACATTCGCACCCGCTGGCGGCGCTGAAGGACTGATTGGAGTTGTCATTCAGAAAGCCCGGCAGGTTTGTGGCCTGTCGGGCTTTGTTTTTGATAGCCATCAGCGCTTTGAAAGTAAGCGTCTGAGGGGGATTCGAGTATTAATTCAGGATGACGGCCGCGGATGCTTGTCAGAGCCTGAGTCTGAAAGGCTCGCAAGCGCCTGCGCCAGCAGCGCTATCGAGCGGGGGGCACATCCCTCGGCATCGTTGCTGATGGTCACGAAAGCGGGTTGACCGGCACCGGTGATGCCCGCAATCGTGCGGGCCAGCCGCTCCCGGGTATGCCGATCTTCGCTGAGGATCTCGTTGAACGGCTGGTGCTTCTTCTGGGCATCGGCATAGCCGTAGGCGCCAAAGATGCGATTCAGATTCCAGCGGCAGACCAGCGGCCCGGGCCATAGCGCACGCAGCATGGGCAACTGCTCTTCAATCGTAGGCATCTTGCCGTGCAGGCCCAGACAATAGGTTGCGCCATGGGTCTTGAGTGTCTGGGGGAGCGTCGGGGTCAGCAGCTCGGGGTCTCTGACCTCGACGGCCACGACGACTTGCGGATGTGCTTGTAGCGCCTGCCTTACGGCGGACAGCAGCAGTCCGAGCTTGTCCATCAGCAGGCCGGGGCGGCTGAGCAGACTCCACGGCAGGGGGCTGAGCTGAAAGACCAGAACGCCCAGCTTGCTGCCCAGTCCTTCGAGTGTGGGCTGCACAAAATGCTCTATGGCCAGGTGAGGGTCGAGAAACGCCGGGTTGCTCTCGCGCGGCTTGCCTTCCTCGCTGCGTACCTGGGCATCGGTGATTCCGGCCGGGCATTTGACGACAAAGCGAAAGTCGTCATCGACCTGCGCGGCAAAGGCTGCATATTGGCTGGCCGTCAGCGGCCGCCAGAAGGTGCGGTCGACGCAGACGGTGCGCAGCAGTGGGTGCTGGTGATAGGCCGTCAGACCTTTTTTGGCCAGCACGCTGCTGTCGTAGGCACCGTCCCAGACCAGGCCTTCCCAGCCCGGGTAGGACCAGGTCGAGACGCCCATGCGCAGCAGGGGAGGCAGTTGCGCGGCCAGGTCCTGGTACTGCGCAGCTGCAGGGGCCAGAGAAATAGCGCCGCGCCTGGGTTTGCGTTCAACTGTGTCATCCGCCTGCGGCGCTTCTTCAGTCCGAGCCTTACCGGTACCGTCTCCGGGTGGAGGCAGCTCATCGGCAAAAAAATCGTCCTGGAAGGTATCGGGCATGTCGCAATAATTTTAATGAAATTGGCCTTCCGTGCATGCTCATCAAGGGAAAGCAGCTATGGAAAGCATAGTTTTTAAGGTTTGCTTGCACTTATGCTGGATATCGAGGGCAGTCTGGCGGCATGCCTATGGCAAACTCATTGGCTTCCTGTGTTGAACGCCGTGGGGCGAATATCGAATGCAAAAAATCATTGGTCAGATTGCTCAAGAACTGAATGTCAAGCCGCAGCAGGTGAGCGCGGCTGTGGACTTGCTCGATGGCGGCGCCACGGTTCCGTTTGTGGCCCGCTACCGCAAGGAGGCCACGGGCGGTCTGGACGATACGCAACTGCGCACGCTGGACGAGCGCCTGACCTATCTGCGCGAGCTCGACGACCGCCGTGAGACGGTGCTCAAGGCCATTGACGAGCAGGGCAAGCTGACCGATGCGCTGCGCCTGGCGATTGCCAGTGCGCCGACCAAGCAGGAGCTGGAGGACATTTACCTGCCCTTCAAGCAAAAGCGCCGTACCAAGGGCCAGATTGCCAAGGAATTCGGCATTGAGCCGCTGGCCGACAAGCTGTTTGCCGACCCCACACTGGATCCGCACAAGGAAGCCGAGGCTTTCTGCAAGCCCGCGACGACGCTGGACGACGGCAAGCCCGGCCCCGACTTCAGCACCACCTTTGCCGTGCTGGACGGCGTACGTGACATCCTGTCCGAGCGCTGGGCCGAAGACCCGGCACTGGTGCAGAAGCTGCGCGAATGGCTGTGGGATGAAGGCCTGCTCAAGTCCAAGAAGGTCGAGAGCAAGAACGAGAACGACCCCGAAGTCGCCAAGTTTCGCGACTACTTCGAGTACGACGAGCCGATTGGGCGCGTGCCCTCGCACCGGGCCCTGGCCGTGTTCCGCGGCCGTGCGCTGGAGGTTCTCGAAGCCAAGCTGGTGCAGCCGGTCGAGCCTGAACCGGGCCAACCCAGCCTTGCTGAGGGCAAGATTGCGCTTCACCTGGGCTGGAGCCATGCCAAGCGCGCCGCTGACGATCTGATTCGTAAATGCGTTGCCTGGACATGGCGCGTGAAGCTGAGCCTGTCCACCGAGCGCGACCTGTTCAGCCGCCTGCGCGAAGATGCCGAGAAGGTGGCCATCAAGGTGTTTGGCGACAATCTGCGTGACCTGCTGCTGGCGGCGCCTGCCGGCCAGCGTGCCGTGATCGGCCTGGACCCCGGCATTCGCACCGGCGTCAAGGTGGCCGTGGTGGACAGCACCGGCAAGCTGGTGGATACGACCACCATCTACCCCCACGAGCCGCGCCGCGACTGGGATGGCTCGCTGGCCGTGCTCGCCCGTCTGGTGGAAAAGCACGATATCAATCTGATCGCCATCGGCAACGGCACGGCCAGCCGCGAGACGGACAAGCTGGCTGCGGACCTGATCAAGATCGCGTCCAAGGCCGACAAGAAAATCGACAAGGTGGTGGTGAGCGAGGCAGGTGCCTCGGTCTATTCGGCCAGCGAGTTTGCGGCGCAGGAAATGCCCGATATCGACGTGAGCCTGCGAGGTGCGGCATCGATTGCCCGCCGCCTGCAGGATCCGCTGGCCGAGCTGGTCAAGATCGACCCCAAGAGCATTGGCGTGGGCCAGTACCAGCACGATGTGAACCAGAGCGAGCTGGCGCGCCAGCTGGATGCCGTGGTCGAGGATTGCGTGAACTCCGTGGGTGTGGACTTGAACACTGCTTCGGCCCCGCTGCTGACACGCGTCTCAGGCCTGTCGGGTTCGGTCGCCAAGTCGGTGGTGCGCTGGCGCGATGCCAATGGCTCGTTCAAGAACCGCAAGCAACTGATGGAAGTGGCCGGTCTGGGAGCCAAGACTTTCGAGCAGGCTGCAGGCTTTCTGCGCATTCGCGGTGGCGACAATCCGCTCGATATGACAGGCGTTCACCCCGAAACCTATCCCGTGGTGGAGCAGATCATTGTCTCTACCGGCAAGCCCGTGGACCAGATCATGGGTCGTGGCGAGGTGCTCAAGTCTCTGAAGCCTGAGCAGTTTGCCAATGACAAATTTGGTGCTGTGACCATCAAGGATATTCTTGGCGAGCTGGAGAAGCCCGGCCGTGACCCGCGCCCCGACTTTGTTGTCGCCCGCTTCAATGATGGCGTGGAAGACATCAAGGATCTGAAGGAAGGCATGACGCTGGAAGGTACGGTCAGCAACGTGGCCCAGTTCGGCGCGTTTGTGGACTTGGGCGTGCATCAGGACGGGCTGGTGCACGTGAGCCAGATGAGTCACAAGTTCATCGAAGATGCGCGTGAAGTGGTAAAGACCGGCCAGATCGTCAAGGTCAAGGTGCTGGAGGTCGATGTGGACCGCAAGCGCATCAGCCTGACCATGAAGCTGGACGCTGCGCCTGCGCGCCGAGACGGCCCGCGCGACAACCGCTTTGAAGGCGCTGGTCGTGGCAACAACTACGGTGCCGGCAACCGTGGTGGCTATGCGCAACCCCAGCGTGGCAGCCAGCCCACACAGCAAAACGCCATGGCATCAGCCTTTGCGAAGTTGCAAGGATTAAAGAAATAATCTCCTACCGGGCCGCCACTTAATTCATATTACAGGCGGCCTTTTTTGTGGGAGCACATCAATGCGCAAAGCGAGAGGGCGGGTGATACTACCGGCCATAGGGGTGGCAATCTTGGTGGTCTTTATTGGCACCAAGATGGCATCGCGCGGCTGGATATCGTTGGACAGAATCAAAGACAAGGCCCATGCCCAGCAGCCTGCAGCCTTGGTCTGGCCACCAGCCCTGGCGCCAGAGAGCGATGACTTTTGTCATACCGTCAAGCTCAATCTTGCCCAGGTTGACAAGGCCCAGGAAGAGGGCATCAACATAGATCAGCAGCGGCGCTGCATCACGCGTGCAGCGATGGCAGAGCATGAGATGGCCAAAGTGCGTCACGCTGCCGCTCGCAAGCAGCACGAGAGCCAGCGCGCGGAGCAGGTGCAGATCGAGCAGGTGGTGGATCAACAGATCGCTTCTGGCGAAATCGCTCTGCAGAACCTGATGCAGGCTCGCGCAGGCAAGACAACACAGATTGCGACAGCCTTGTTGCCGGCGGCGCATAAGCCTATCCAGCCGATGCCGACACCGCCTTCTCAGCTGTTTGTTCCCATGAGCTATCGGAGCGGGGATCTGAAACTCAATGCCTTTGTCACCCCGGACCCCAGAGATGGGAGGAAGCAGCCTTTGATGGTCTGGCTGACGGGGGGAGATACCAATAGCCTGGACGATTTCTGGAGCGAAGGGCCAGCCGCCAATGATCAAAGCGCCAGCGCTTTTCGCAAGGCTGGCATGGCGATGCTGTTTCCCACATTGCGCGGCGGCAATGACAATCCCGGCCAGCGTGAGTATTTCTGGGGGGAGGTGCAGGATGTGGCAGCAGCCATCCTGCAGGCAGCACAGCTGCCTTATGTCGACCCGGCACGCATCTATCTCGGTGGGCACAGTACCGGAGCCACGCTGGCTTTGCTGACGGCGACGGCAGGCTTGCCCGTTCAGGGGGTGTTCGCGTTTGGTCCGGTGGACGAGATCGGCGGCTATGGCTGGCCCGTGAAATGGGGCTTGATCTCGGCGGATGAAAAGCGCTTGCGTTCGCCCGTCTACTGGCTGCATGCCATAAAGAGCCCGACGTGGATCATCGAGGGCAGCAAGAGCCCCGGCAATACCAACAGTCTTGACAATATGTGCGCCACACGAAAATCGAATCAGCTGCACTGTGTCTCGGTTCAGGGGGCTGATCACTTTTCCGTGTTACAACCCCTGACACGCAAGCTTGCCAGCCAGTTGGTCATGGGCCAGCCAGTGCAACTGAATAGAGATGAAAAGCTCTGACCTTCCTATGGGCCCACTCGTGTTCATTTCGTGGTGGCGACAGCCTTGCCACTGCCTTTGATCCAGATGAGCCGCGTCAAACCATTGAGCCTGTCAACGTTGCTGGAGCAGCATGTATTGCTGCCAAGCCAGCCGCGCGTCGTTGCGCTGCTGTCGAGTGAACTGCGCAAGCCGGAGCCCGGCATGCGCAGCCTGGTGCAATTGTTTTCCACCGATCCGGTCCTGACCGCTCGTCTGCTGGCCGCGGCCAATGGGCCAGCGCATCTGCTGGGGCAACGCGTGCACAGCATTCCCGAAGCACTGGTGCTGCTGGCGCCGGTTCAGTTGCGGCAATTGATGCAGAAGGCGGCTCCAGTCAGCGCATCTCATGTTTCGGCAGGCTGGAGTCTGGCGAATTTCTGGCGCTACAGCCTGGACACGGCACGCATGGCACGCGCGCTCGCAATGTCGGTTCAGGCCAATGCCTCGCAGGCCTATGCGTTGGGACTGCTGCATGGCCTGGGAGAGCTGTTGCTGCAGGCTGCCGACCCTGACACTTTCTTCAGGCTTTCCGAGTTGCTGGAGCCCATGCATCCCAAGCGCCCCCAGGTCGAAATGCAGCTGATGGGCTATTGCTCGGGGCAGATTACGGCCCATCTGGCGCGGCAGTGGAATTTTCCGGAGCAGGTCAGCGATGCCTTTCAGTTCATGCATGCGCCGATGGAGCAGCCTGTATTCGAGCCTTTGACGGGGGTGCTGCATCTGGCCATCTGGCGGGCATCGACCCGCGCACTTAACTGGGGTGAGCGCCAACTGGCAGTGACTTTCCCTGCTGAAACTGGACTGGCGCTGAGCATGGACATCGACATGGTGCTGCGTCAGGCATCCATCGACTGGCACGCGGCAGGTTCTCTGGATGTTCAGTTTTAGTGCACCTGGCCCCTGTGATGAGGAGTTGGCGGTTTTGAGTAGGTGTCGTCAGAAAACCGTGATTACTCAAATTGCATTTTTTCTTACGCTGAGTTGCAGTTTTAATTGCTAAAAACTATCTAATGACGCGCTGGGGAGTTTTTATCTATATGGTGTCTTGAGCACCATCCTGAGTCCCCGGCAGGCAACTCTGGCCAGGAGAGAGAAATGGACCCGAACGGTGCAAACAACTCTGGTGATGCCTTGATGCTCCGACCCATGGCTGTGGAGCTCGGTAGTCCTTCCATGTGGCCCGATCATATGGTGGGGCAGCCCGACAAGCCCGTCAGAGTGCTGTTGGTGGACGATGATGCGCATCTACGCATGGTGATCGCACAGGAAATCATGAATGATCGACGCACCATGGTGGTTGCTCAGGCGGACAACCTCAAGGATGCAAGAAAAGCCATTCGTCAACATGAGTTTGATGTCATGTTGCTGGACCTGAAGCTGGGGGCTGACGATGGTCTTGAGTTGATCGAGGTGATGAAAAGCCAACGCCCGCAGGCAGAGGTCATTGTGGTTTCGGTGGTGGAGACGGAGGAGCAGGTGTTGCACGCCTTCGAGCTGGGAGCAACCGGCTATCTGGTCAAGAACTCCTGGTTTGGCAACTATCCTCAAGCGGTGCTGCAGGTCGTCAATGGCGGTGCATCCATCACTCCCAGTCTCGCCAGGCGGCTGTTGCAGCGGTATGACAAGCGGCCGGCCACCGGGGCTGTTCCGGGGTCCGGTATGTCCGACAGGCTCTCCAGCCGCGAATGCGAGGTCTTGCGCATGGTGGCCAGTGGCAATACCAGTGCAGAGATCGGCGTGCAGTTGGAGATCAGCACCATGACGGTCAACACGCACATCAAGAACATCTATCGCAAGCTCCAGGTGCGCACCCGAGCACAGGCCGTGCGTTTCGCCTACTTGCGTGGCTGGTTCTAGGCGCCAGTGTCTGCGAACGCTTTCACCATGTCCTACGTCTGGCAGCTGCTTCTCTGGAGTGTTCAGCTGCTGCTGTGGCTGCCCTGGCTTTTGCAGCCTGGAGCGGTTTTCAATTCAGCTCCCTGGTGGACTGCTGCGCTAGGCGCGGCAGGCAGCATGGCGGCTGTCGTCTGGCTGTTGCCTCTGGCATATCGCAGCGTGCTGTGGCGCAGACGTAAAAGCGCACGTCCATCGAGAGAGGTACAGCTGGAGCGCAGGCGCATAGCGGAGGCATTGCATGACGATGTCGGCAGCCAACTGGTGCAGCTGATCAGCCTGACAGGGCTCGGCACGGACCCGGCGATTCGCAGCAACGCAGAACAATGCCTGCTCGATCTAAGGCTGATTGTTGATTCCATGGATAGCCGAAATGAACCCTTGGGCGTCCTTCTTGCACGTTTCAGGCACAGGCTGCAACCTGTGCTGGATCATCGAGGCATGAATCTGCACTGGGATGTTTGGGACCCGGAGATGTCTGGCGATGCCGGCAGTCTGCCATGCGGCGCCATGGCCGAGGAAATCATGGCAGTGGTGAAGGAGGCTGTGAGCAATGTGCTGCAGCACACTGACGCGCTTGAGCTCTGGATCACGCTGGCTGCCGACGAACAGTGGAAAAGTGCTTCAAATGTTTCAGATGCCTCCTTTGTGCATGCTCGCCTGAGCATTGAGGATGCGGGGCCCGTCAGACCGGCTGATGGCAGGCAAGTCCCGGGCTTAGCATCTGCTGGCATGGGGTGGGTCAATATGCGCCGCAGAGCGCTTGTCATGGGGGCGAAACTGAGCATCTCCGCTCGACCCGGTGGCGGCACCTCGGTCAGGCTCAACTGGTGAAGTCGCCGAGCTGATCGCGAGCAACGGGGCTTGCAAGCACAATGCCCACATGACGTCATCCACAAGAGCATTGCGAATCTATGCCGGTCTCAAGGCGCGGCAATCTATAGAGCGGCGGGGCTTGCAGCCGGATATGGTCAGAGCCATACCGGCGGCGGCAGGCGGTCCCAAGGGCTTGATTCTCGGACCTCTGGATCGCTTCATCTTTGGACAGTGGTTGCAGGCCAGCGCACAGCCGGTGGATCTGATTGGAGCCTCCATTGGTGCCTGGCGCATGGCGACGGCTTGCCTGGACGCACCAGTGGAAGCCTTTGAGCGACTGGAGCGTGACTATATTGCACAGCGCTTCGATCCCCCCGAAGGGCAGAGGCGCACGCCGTCATCGCTGGTCAGTGAGCGGTTTGCGCAGTCGCTGCAGGATTTTTACGGAGGGCGCGTGGGTGAGGTTCTGGCGAATCCGCGCTATAGGCTGCATGTGATCGCCGCCCGCGGGCGTGGCCTGCTGTCACGAGCATCGCCCTGGCGCACTCCATTGGGCTATGCGGCCGCGTTTGCAGGCAATGCATTGCATCGGTCGGCATTGGGCTGCTTGCTGGAGCGGGTGATCTTTTCCTCTTCTGCAAGCGATGCCGTGCATGCTCTTCCCTTTGGTGTTGCGGACATTCGGTCTGCGCAGACCCGGCTGACGGAGAGTAATTTCATGGATGCCTTGCGAGCCAGTTGCTCCATCCCTTTCGTGCTGGATGCCGTGCAAGACATTTCAGATGCTCCCAAGGGGGCCTACTGGGATGGCGGCATTACCGACTATCACATGCATCTGGATTATCTGGCCTCTCGTAACGGCGATGGGGTGGTGCTATATCCTCATTTCCAGAAGGCGGTGATTCCTGGATGGCTGGACAAGGGGCTGAAATGGCGTCATGGACCGAGTTCGTATCTGGACTCGATGATTGTGCTGGCCCCTGATCCCGCCTGGGTGGCTTGCCTGCCAAACGCCAAGTTGCCGGATCGGCACGATTTCCTGAGCTATGGCACAGACCATGATGCGCGCGCCAAGGCCTGGAATGCCGCGGCGGCGGCCAGCCGGCAACTGGCCGATGAGTTTGCTCAGTGGCTGCATGCACCTGATTCGGGTCGGGTCGAGGCTCTATAGCGCTTTTTTGCAATTTACGACAAAGCCTGACAGCAGAGGGGGGCAGAGCCAGTTGGAATTCTGGATGAGCGCACTTTGTCTCAGAAAATCATAGACAACAGTCCATCAAGGATGCCAATGTCAGAGAACCGAAACGAGAATTCCCCGTCCGATGAGTCGTCTGCAATCCCCGAGGTCAACTTTGGCGCGGTTGCGCCAACCAAGCCGTATGCGGGGGCACCGGTCGAAATCGAGACTTTCTCGCGAGAGGCGGGTTCGGCCGGAGAGGGCCGGCAGCCAGCTCCCGGTTTGTGGGAGGGCATGGACAGACGAGCCAGGGCCAACGTGGCTCCGGGGCTTGTGCATCTGGCAGAAATGCTGCCGGCCCTGCGTTTGCTCATCGGGCTGATGATTGCTTCCATCGTGATTCTTGCCCTCTATTTCGGGCGGGACATGCTGATTCCACTGGCCCTGGCAATGCTGTTCGGCTTCTTGCTCGACCCTGCTGTCAGCAAGCTCAAGCGCTGGGGGCTGCCGCGAATGGCTTCGGCCATTGTGGTCGTGGCTTTTTCTCTGGCAGCACTCGGCGGCTTGGGCATGTATCTGGGTAGTCAGGTGCAGCAACTCAGTGCCGATCTGCCGACCTATCAATCGACGATTCGCGACAAATTGCGCAGCCTGCGCAAGAGCGCAAACATGCCCAGCGCCTGGGATGGCGTTTTCAAGACCTACAACACCGTTGAGAAAGAGATTGCCAGCGTGGACAACGCCAGGGCGCGGGTGCAGAAAGTGGAGATTCAGCCTCCCGAATCCAAGCCCACTACACGGATGCTGCAGTGGCTGGGGCGTATTGCCGAGCCGGTGACGACCGCAGGCATCGTGTTGCTGTTTGTCATATTGATTCTGCTTGACAGGGACGAGCTGAGGGATCGGTTGCTTAGGCTGGTGGGGGGCAACCTCAATGTGGCCACCGATGCGCTGGATGAGGCCTCGCAGCGCATTGGCAAATATCTGCGCATGCAGTTCATCGTCAACGTCAGCTATGGCGTGCCACTCGCCATGGGCTTGTTGCTCATTGGTGTGCCAGGGGCAATTCTCTGGGGGGTGCTGGGCGCCATCATGCGATTTGTGCCTTATGTGGGCCCGATGATGTCTGCGGTATTTCCGCTGGCGCTGGCCTTTGCGGTCGATCCCAGCTGGGATATGTTTTTGATGACTCTGGGCCTGATTCTGCTGCTGGAGCTGATCAGCAACAATGTGATCGAGCCGTGGCTATATGGCTCAAGTACAGGTTTGTCGACCTTGTCAATCATTGTTGCCGCAACCTTCTGGACAGCGCTTTGGGGGCCGATCGGCCTGATTCTTTCCACACCTTTGACGGTGTGCCTGCTGGTGCTGGGGCGCTACATCCCTTCGCTCAAATTCATGGAGGTATTGCTGGGCAGCGAGCCTGTGCTCGGGCCGCAGCAACGGCTGTACCAGCGTCTGCTGGCCGATGACGCTGATGATGCCATCAGCATGGCCGTACAGTCCGTGGAGGAGCGTCTGCTCTCGAAGCCCAACCAGGATGACAGAGCCAGTGCCGTCAGCGGGTTTTATGATGAGGTTGCCATTCCTGCTCTGCGTATTGCAACCCAGCAGCATTTGGAGTCTGCAACGGCCGAACATCGCTTGCGTCTGTCCAATGGCATGGCAGCCTTGCTTGATGAGTTGCAGGACCAATATGCATTCAGAAGCAGTGGCGAGCATGCCCAGGCGGCTCCCGGTGAAGGTGATCAGCGTCGATGCCTGCGCATTCATTGCGCGGGTGTGCGCTGGGAGGTGGATGCCCTGGGCGCAGCCATGGTGGCCCATGCAGAGAGTTTGCATGGTCATGAGGTTAGCTGCTCCGGATGGGCACTTGCCCCGGACTCGAAGTCCTTGCAGTTTGATGCCAATGGCTTGTTGGCGGATCGCGAGTGGGTTCAGGCCGTGAAGCAATCGGATCTATTGGTGCTGTCGATCTTCAATCACCAGCCACAAAGCATGGCGAGACGCATCGTGCGGCGCATTCGCCGCCATTGGCCGGGTGCACGAGTGGTGCTGTGCCTGTGGAATGCTCCAGCCGTGGCAGCTGACCCCGAGTTTGCCCGACAGACAGGAGCGCAGGCCTGCGTTACCAGTCTGCGTGAGTTGCATCTGTGGGTAGAGGCCATGCAGGTTGGAGATCCCGGCGAGTGTGTGATTGCTGCTCCGATTCCCGATGACGATGAGCAGCGCGTCAAAATGCTGCATGAAAGCGGAGTGCTGGCTCCAGCATTGACAGCGCTATATCGCGATACGGCCAAGAAGGCCGTCAACGCTTTCAACACCAAGTGGGCTCAAGTTTCCTGGGTGGATGCTGAACGTGTCTTTGCGCCGGGCAGTCTGCTGCCGCTGTCAGCGCAGGAGGGCGCTCAACAAGGCGTCCCTCGTGATGGCACGGTGTGCTCCTATGTCGTGTATGAAGAAGAGGCCATTGTGGTCGGAGACTTGGCGCGAGACCCCCGATTTGCAAGCGACTCGGTGGTGCATAGCCTTAAGCTGCGCTTTTACGCGGGTGTGCCTCTGGTGGACAAAAAAGGCAATGTGCTGGGCTGCCTTTCCATACTTGATGACGAGCCTCGAAACATGTCCGACGATGAGCTCGAGGTGCTCAGCAGCATGGCGAGGCAATTGATGGACGATGTGCGCGAAGCGCTCAAGCAGAGCCCTGTCGTTGAGGCTTGAGCACTGTGTGCAGTCTGTCAGAGCGAGGTGCTGAGCATCTGCTCATAGTCCTGTGCGGATGCCAGCCGTGGATTGGTGGCGTGGCAGTGGTCCTTGAGTGCACCGCTGATGATTGCATCAAACTGCGCGCGCTCCACGCCCATGGCAGCCAGACCCGATGGTAGGTTCAGGCGGGCATTCATATCTCGAATCGCGTCGGGGATATCGCTTCCGCTGCTGAGACCCATGGCATGTGCCATGCGGTTGAGGCGGTCCTCGCGCTGAACGCTTTCGGCTTCGGCATTGAAGCGCACGACTGCGGGCAGGAACATGGCGTTGAGCGTGCCGTGGTGCAGGCGCGGGTTGATGCCGCCCAGGCTGTGACTGAGGCTATGCACGCAGCCCAGCCCTTTCTGAAAAGCCATGGCCCCTTGCATGCTTGCGCTCATCAATTGGCGGCGGGCTTCCGCGTCGTTGCCATTGAGCATGGCCCGCTCGATATGCGCCCAGCCCCGGGTCAGCCCGTCCAGGCCAATGCCGTCAGCTGGTGGATTGAAGGCCGAGGCCATAAAGGTTTCCATGCAATGGGCTATGGCATCCATGCCGGTTGCTGCCGTCAGCATGGGGGGGAGGCCGAAGGTGAGCTCGGGGTCGCAGATGGCAGCCTTGGGCACCAGATGCCAGCTGTGAAAACCCAGTTTGCGATGGTCGTCCACGATGATGATGGCGCCACGCGCTACCTCGCTGCCTGTGCCGCTGGTGGTGGGGACGGCAATCAGCGGTGCAACTCGCTCCGTAATACGAGGCGAGCCGCCTTCAATCGTCGCGTAGTACGAGAGCGGGCCTTCATGCGTAGCTGCAATTGCCACGCCTTTGGCGCAGTCAATGGCACTGCCTCCGCCCACAGCGATCAATCCATCGCAGTTCTGGGATTTGTAGATTTCAGCCGCAGCGCGCACTGCCGCTTCGGTGGGGTTGGAAGGAGTCTGGTCAAATACTGCATGGGGCAGGCCACCCAGTGCATTTATGGCTTTTTGCAAGATTCCTGCCGCCTTGACGCCGGGGTCGGTCACGATCAGCGGCTTGCTGATACCGACACGCTCGCATTCCTGGCGCAGCATTTGAACGGCGCCAAAGTCAAACTGGATCTGAGTCACGTAATTGATGAAGGCCATGTTCTGTTTGCTCAGTAAAAAGGGAGTCTTGGCAATCTAGAAGCCTAGAAGCCGAATGCGGCCACGCAAAGACAGCAAACCCTAGGGGGGTGGAAAAATCGTCTCCCAGGGGACAGGGGGGCTGGGTAGAGACGATAACGCGATCCTCTTCGATGCCAACCTGAAGCATTGATGCTTCATGCCTTCATGGCAAGACAATCCGTTAACAAAGAACTGTGGCGATGGCTGCTGCCCTAATTCCAGCCTTCGCACCTTTGCCAAAGGCGGCGTACGTAAGCTCTCTGTGAGCGATGAAACAGCTCTCGACGGCATCCTGTTTGTGCCGTAAACAGGCGTTCCTTTGGAGGATATCCCTCAGGCCTAGGGCTATGGCAGGAGTATGACTAGCGAGCGGTGTCTGGCAGAAACTGCAGCTGGCGATGCTGGTGTGCGGGAGTTATGCAAAGGTTTCCTAGGCGAGCCACATGAGTGGCACCAACGCAAGCAGTCGCTGAGTCGCAATTCAAGTTGAGCGTCAGTGGTCGAGCTCAGTCGGTCATAGCCAGCAGAAGCAGACTGGTCGGCCGTGCCCAGTTCAATCGGAGCGGACATTCAGGCATGGACCGTACGATACGCCACAGGCGTCATGCCGGTAGCTTGTCTGAAGGCCCGGATGAGGCTCGCCTCGCTGGCGAAGCCAAGTTCATCGACAATGCGTTTGAGCGGCTGTTGGGTTTCACATAGCGCTTCGGCCACTTGGCGCAGTTTGATGCGTCGCATCCACTGAGCTGCAGCCAGACCCGTGTGCTCATGCACTCGCCGAGCCAATGTTCGTGGAGAGATATGCAATTGGGCAGCAAGCGCCGGCAAGCGCAACTCGCCTGCGGGGCTGCGTTGCACAATCATCTGCGCATGACGTAGAGACTCATCAGTCAGAGTAATGAGTTCCAGACTGGCAAATGCGGCATGCAACACTGCCGGGCGTGGCAGCATTAGTAGATTTTGTAGATCGCGAAGCTCAGTGGGGTCTAGCCTCTTGGTCAACATGTGCTGCACGAGCGGCAGATATCCGTGAGCGCCGGCAGCCGTCCACGAGCCTTCGCCGATGATCATTGGCTCATCAAAGCTCCATTCAACGCGTGGAAAGCTGGTTTGCAATGACTCCCGCAGCCACCACGTTGCCGTTGCACGTTGCCCATGCAATCTCCCGCTCGCAGCAACTGGCAGAACTCCTGCGCAATAGCTCCACACCTGGGTTTCCTTGGGTAATTCCCGCAATGCTCGGATCACCGGAGCCAGTTTCTGCAATGGGGCTCGCAGGTCACTTGCAGACGATAGCCACAGACCTGGTACCACCACTGCGTCCGCGCGCACGGCATGTAGGCAGGTCTTCGGAGCTATCGATGGCCCTTGCCAGGTTGTGACTGGCGTTGTATCTACTCCTGCCCAGATCACGTCGCACACCATCCGCCTGGCGCGCAGGTTGGCGGCTCGCACCATGTCCGCTACAGAAAATAGGCCGGCCGGCATGCATTCGGGATACAGCAACAATGCGAGGCGGAATGGTTCCATTTGAGATGTGGAATCTGGCATGAATTGGTAATTAACTGACTAGTCTTGCCATTTTCCATGGAGAGGCATATCGGAAGAATGAGGCATTTCCTCCACCTCCAAGTCCTTCATGCAGATCACCCAGCTACGCAATGCCACTATCGTTCTAGAGTTTGAGGCCCAAGGCAAGGCCATTGGTCTGCTTGTCGACCCAATGCTCGCCCCTCGCGGAAGTCTGCCTGGGTTGCGTTATCTGGGACGTGGACGGCAGCGCAATCCAATCGTCGAACTTCCTGCGAATTCAGAGGCCGTGCTTGAGCGAGTTACGCATGCGCTCATTACCCATTGCCAGCGCGGACACTTCGATCACCTGGATCGCATCGGTAAGCGCTTTCTACGTGAGAGAAGGATCCCTGTGTTCTGCATGCCGCGTGATGCGGAGTATCTTTGCCAGCGGGGCCTCAATGCAGAGTCGTTGAGCGCTCAGGAGCGTCAGTTTTGGAGTCTTGGTGGCCACATTACTCCAATCCTCTGTGTACATGGGAAAGGGTGGGTCGGGCGACTCATGGAGCATGGTCACGGCTACCTGCTGGAATTGCCTGGCGAACCTAGTGTCTACCTGGCCGGCGACACTTTGCTTACTCCTGCAGTACGTGACTGCTTGCATAGGCTGAGACCCGATATCGCCATCCTGCCAGCAGGCGGAGCACGCTTCGATATGGGAGGAGAAATTCTTATGGATGCCAAAGATGTAATGGAAGCAGCGAGTTGCTGGCCTGGCGAGCTAGTGGTGAATCATCTTGAGGCTCTGGATCATTGTCCAGTCAAGCGAGAGGAAGTGCGAGATCTCGCTCAAGATGGGGGTGTCGCTGATCGAGTATGGGTGCCTGAAGATGGGCAGTGTCGTCGCTACAAAGTCAGTCTTGCCGCCATTGACTAGCAAGGGCACCTCCTGAGAGTAGGTGTCACGCGCGTGTAACGTGAGAAGTTCGATGTATGGCCGCTTGGAACTGTGCAGGACAGACCGTCTCTAGGAGCATAGATCAGACTATGGGTACACCAGCTTCCTGGAAGGCCGACAAGCAGCCTTTATGAAGAATCGCTGTTCAAACTCCGCAATGGAGCAGTGCGTGCAATATTGCTGATTTGCTCAAAATCCAATTCATCCAGCGCATGCCTGACCGCACTGACCAGGCCTTGGTAGTCTGTACCGTTGTCCATGGCATCAATCCAGGCATGCAAATCGCTCCAGTTCCCCCGCCTTGCAAGCTGCTCCAATTCGTACTTCTGCTCTTCTTGAAGAGCCTCCAGCTTCTGCATGGTCTTGTGCTCACAGTGTTTATCAGATGTGGGCAGAGGTATCAAAGCTTGGAAGAGAGGACTATCCGATACCTGTTTGACCATTAGAAAAAAAACTGCATTGGTTCCACGCCCTAGATGGCTATCAATAGATAGATGGCCGGTCATCCTCTCAATGATGCGTTGTGCGATCAGTAGCCCCAGTCCTCGTTTTGCATGAGTGCGACTAGCTGTCAGCGATTTTTGAATTCTGGCGAGTACTTCCGGCTCCATGCCGGAACCACTGTCGCTAACCTCAAAGCGAAGATGCCATTTGTCTCGGCCAACGTACTTAGAGCCGCTAACACTACTTCCCTTTGAGAGCGGCATGAAGCATTTATGCTTCATGCCCTCATGGCAAGACAACCCGTTAGCAAAGAGCTGTGGCGACAGCTGCAGCCCCTGATCCC